>NZ_JBWKCC010000034.1:0-120356 GCF_056436655.1 Streptomyces sp. NPDC043427
ACCCGCTGGAACAGCTCCCACAACTCGTCCGGCACCAGCCGCTCAACGATCCCTGCCACGACCGGCAGCTTACCCAGCCAAATGAGATGACGTCTAAGAGGCCGGTGAGCTGGTCGAAGATGCCGTCGGCTTCCCAGTGGGCGAAGTAGCCGTAGACGGTCTGGTGGGGCGGGAAGTCGTGGGGCAGGTAGCGCCAGGGGATGCCGGTGCGGTCGACGTAGAGGATGGCGTTCATCAGGGCGCGCAGGTCGTGGGTGGGTTTGCGGATGCCGTTGCGGGCCTGGCGCCAGGCTTCGAGGGTGGGGCGGATGAGTTCCCAGCGGGCATCGGACAGGTCGCTGGGGTAGGGCCGTGAGGGCTGCATGATGCCTGGGTATGCGGTGGCTGCCGGCCTGAGCGGGGCGTGTGCGGAGGTGTTGGGTGTACCGGGGCGTGCGTTCGCCGTCTCGGGTGAACCGGTAGGTTTCTAAATGAGACAGGAGCTTTTGCGGGGAACCCGGCGCATAGCTGGTCTGCTGATTGCCGCAGAAGCCGTTTTTCCGGCGGATCGGCTGGTTCGGCGCTCGTCCTCTGGCCGCTGAAATCAGCATGAACTGTCCGACAAGCGAACCAAACGCTCACTTAACAACGCTCGTGATCAATACACCTAGGCCGTGTTTTAGGTAGCGGGTGAGTCTTGGGCGGAGAGTTCTTCGGCCAGTTCCATACAGCGCAGGCGGGCTGGGGAGAAGTCGTAGGGCATCTTGCCGGTGTCTTCGAACACGCTCATGGAGTCAGCCTCCCGCCTGCCAGAGCTGAGGTCGGCCTCGCCCTCGCCGTCATCGGCGGTGGCAGGGTGCAAAGTGTCCCAGGCGTCGAAGAGGTCATCGTCGTCCTTACTCAGGCCGGACTCCTCGATGACGGCCTGCAGGGCGCTTTCGAAGGTGTGCCGCTCGACGGCCACTTGAGCCACCCGTGGATCATCGACGGCGACACTGTCATCGAGTGCCTCCTCGGCGACATCGATGCGGTCGGAATCCTCCCGCAGAGCGGGATGCGTGGCCAGGACGACGAAGCGGGTGGCCTGGACGGCCGCGCCGAGCGGGCCGAAGATCCGCTCAGTGACCAGCAGACTGTCCAGGTCCGCCTGACGCAGGGAGCCCTCGGGCAGGCTCTTGAGGCGTTCGGTGACGAAGTCGGAGAGCAGGCCCATCCGGCTGCCTTCGGTGCGCATCCGCTGCACGGCGGTCCGTTGCCGCCGCAATTCCGCCTCCTGCTCGGCGAGGGTTTCCTCCAACCGCTCCAGGATGCCCGCGATACCGTCTCCGCTGTCCGCACCGGCGGAAGCCGTGCCGGTGGTAAAGGCGTTACGGATGTCGTCCAGGGCGATCCCGGCATCGGCCATCTTGCGAATCCACAGCAGGCGGATCATGTCCTCGTACCCGTAGCGGCGGCGGTCATCGCCGCCCCGCTCAGGCTCGGGGAGCAGCCCGATCTCGTGGTAATGGCGAATCGCCCGTGGCGTGGTGCCGGCGAAGGCCGCCGCGTCACCGATCTTGACCTTGCGGGGTGGCATGAAAGACGAATGCATGAGCAGGGACCTTTCCTCAAGGCATCGGGACGTAAGCCCATCGGACCACATGCCGCTACGGAAGGTGCAACCCCATACACACCGCTCCGCCCAATGCCAAGAAATGCGCCCTTCCTCCGTAACGACCGTAGGGCCGCCCTTTCCTGCTGTGGCATCCGCACGACGGCAGGCTGAGGGTTCACAGGCACTGATGAATCGCCGCGACCTGAACCGTCGCCTCGAACCGAACCGCAAGTTTATCGAACCGGGTCGCCACGGCCCGGTGCTGCTTGAGACGGTTGATCCCGCATTCGACCGCGTGCCGAGCCTTGTAGTCCTCGCGGTCGAAGAAGGGCGGGCGGCCACCGCCACGTCCGCGGCGCCTGCGGTTGCGGACCTGATCGACCGGCTCAGGAATCGTGCACCTGATGCCACGTCTGCGCAGGTAGGCGCGATTCGCGCGTGAAGATTACGCCTTATTGCCTCGCACCCGCAGACCGGCCCGATGAGGAAGCCCTGACTGACCACTCTCACCCAGCCGCGCACCTCGCGAGAAATGGACGGATGACCGGCAAGGTGAGATCGATTCGCAGGAACGTCTCGAAGTGCCCGCAGCCAGGGAGTTCAATGCAGGTGGCGCCCGAGATGTGATCAGCGGTGTCCTGGATGGCCTTGAGCTGGGGGTCACGGTCCCCCGCGAGCAGAAGTACTGGCGCTGTTGTCTGAGCGAGACAGCCCAGGACGCCGTCGCGGCTGGCGAGGGCGACGGTCAGCGCTGCCAGCGCATGCGGATCGGCCGTCAGCATCGCTGCACGCATCCATGCTGGAAGGGAGTTCTGACGCTCCAGCACGTCGATGAATGGCGCCGTCCCCTGAACGCGGAACAGCTGGGCTTCCCGCTGAACCTCGTCGGGAGCGGCGGCGAGGCGGTCGGCATGGGCTCCGCCAACGATCAGTCCGGTCAGCCGTTCAGGATGGCGAGCCAGCAGGTTGAGGCCGATGATGCCGCCCATCGATGCTCCCCAGAACGCCGCCCGAGAGATGTTCAGCTCGTCGAGTACGGCGGTGACGTCCTCGACCTGACGGTCGATCCGGTAGCTGTCCACCTCGTGGGGTGCATCGCTGCCGCCGTGACCACGGGCATCGATGAGGACAAGGCGATGACTGTCGGCGAGGGCGTCGACATAGCCGGCAGACCGCCACGTGGTGCGTTCTCCGAAAAATCCGTGCAGCAGCACCAGCGGCGGTCCACTGCCCATGGTCTCGAAGGCGATCTGTACTCCGTCGCTGCTGGTGACCTGCATGGCTACTCGGCCTCGGACGCAACAGGAGTTGCCTGGTGGAAGTACATGCGCCAGCCCGTCTCCGTCAGCCGCCACAAGGAGCTTCGCCAGGCCCGACGCCCTTGGTTGTCGGCGAAGTACGTCAGATGAACGACGCCGGGAGCCAGAGCGACCCCGGACATCCCTTCCCTGTGCTTCGCGGTCACGGTGGTCACGTCTTGACGACTGGGAGGAGGCCGGAGTGCGCCAGGAGTGGGAGCCCGAGGACCTGATCGAGGTCTGGACGCTGCTCGAAGACGACATGAAGCGGCTGCGGAACAAGTCCGGCGCGAACCGGCTGGGGTTCGCTCTGCTGTGCTGAAGTTCTTCGAGGTCGAGGCCCGTTTCCCGGAGAGCGCCGGGGAGATCCCGGCGCCGGTGGTGTCGTACGTGGCCCAGCAGGTGAAGGTGCCGGCCGGGGAATGGGCGTCGTACGACTGGGCGGGGCGGGCGATCACGCGGCACCGGTCGGAGATCCGGGCCGCGTACAAGTTCCGGGAGTCGACCGAGGAGGACCAGGCGGCGCTGGCGGAGTGGCTGAGCGCGGAGCTGTGCCCGGTGGAGCTGTCGCGTGCGCGCCTGGTGGCCGCGGTGGTGGCCCGCTGCCGCAACGACCGCATCGAGCCGCCCGCACCGGCGAAGGTCGACCGCCTGGTGGGCCGGGCGATCAGGGCCTTCGAGGAGCGGTTCTGCCGCACCACCATGGAGCGGCTGCCGCAGGCGACCCGGGACCGGCTGGATGAGCTGATCTCCGGTGAAGAGCCCGCTGACGGCGAGGACGAAGCCGATGTGATGGGCGGAGAACGGTCGTCCTTCACCGAGCTGAAGACCGATCCGGGGGCGCCGGGGCTGGAGAGCCTGCTGGCGGAGGTGACCAAGCTGGAGCGGGTCAAGCGGCTGGAGTTGCCGGCGGATCTGTTCGCGGATGTGTCGGAGAAGCTGGTGGACGCCTGGCGGGCGCGCGCGTCGAAGGAGTACCCGGCGAGCCTGCTGCGGATGAAGCGGCCGGTGCGCCTCACGCTGCTGGCGGCGCTGTGCCACGTGCGGCAGACGGAGATCACCGACTCCCTGGTGGAGCTGTTCATCCAGCTCGTGCTGAAGATCAACACGCGGGCGGAGCGGAAGGTCGAGCGGGAGCTGGGCGCGGAGCTGAAGAAGGTCCGGGGCAAGGAGGCGATGCTGCTGCGGGTCGCCGAGGCGGCACTGGCGGAGCCTGCGGGGGTGGTGCGGCGGGTGATCTACCCGGTGGTCGGCGGGGAGAAGACGCTGAAGGCGCTGGCGGCGGAGGCCGCGGCGAACGAGGCCCGCTACAAGGCCAGGGTGCGCACGGTCCTGCGATCGGCGTACTCGGCGCACTGGCGACGGATGCTCAAGCCGCTGCTGAAAGGCGCTGGATCTGAAGTGCAACAACACCGCCTACCGGCCGGTGATGGACGCGATCGACCTGCTCACCCGCTATCTGGACCAGCGATCAAGGAGGGCGCGTTCTTCGACGAGGCGGAGCGGATTCCGCTGAAGGAGGTGGTGCCCGAGCAGTGGCGCGCGGCCGTGGTGGACGAGAGGGGCCGGGTCTCGGCCAGGAACCAACGGTGCGACGGGTGAATGGGCTCAGCCGAGGTCGCGGGCTCAGTCCGGCACCCGTGTGCGGAAGTCCGTCAGGCGGGCCGCCACCTCCACAGCGTTCTGGTCGAGCCAGGCGGTCAATTTCGGGCTGGCTGCCGCCCGTGCCTTACCGCCCCGCGGTGGCTTGGCCATATGCCGTTCGATATGAAGGCTGATCAAGGCCAGGACGTCCGGGTCGTCGAAGTAGCCCGTGTGCAGTAGCGCGCGGTCGACCGGCAGTTTGCGCGTCTTAAGCCACTCCCGAAACTCCACCAGCGGCAAGTTCGACAGAGCGGCGTAGGCCACGAGGTCGCGGATCTCAGGGCCGAGGCGAGCCGCCTGTTCGTCCGCATGGCGATCGAGACGCTCGGCGAGGTCATCCGGCAGGCCGGGCGGGAGGTCGGCGAGCAGCAGCGGCCAAGGTGAGGCGCAGACCAAGGCCGTATTGAACACGTCACTCCCCTGCACACTTTCGTGCAGCGAATCTGACACCTTGCGTGAAATCCACGGGCCGACCAGCACGTTGAATGCCCAACGACCAGTGCCGAACACTGGTGAGAAAGTCCGGCCAGCGCTGGTGGCCGGCACGAAGCCGTCCACGTCCGACATCTTAGCGTTCAGCCTGACGGGCAGCTTCAGGTCATGCTTGGCCTTGCGGTAAATGCTTTTCGGCTCGCGTTCCGTATGGGGTGTGCAGAGCCATACGTAGTCAGGGGGTTTGGGGTAGGCCGCAGTCTGCAACACCCCGATCGCCTCATCGGTCGGCGCCCAAATGAGGATTGTCTAGGTCCTTGTTCCCGCTGAAACCAAAGGCACTTTCCAGGTGAAGAAGCCTATCGGGTCCTACCCCCGTGTCCGTATCCGGGAGGACGGCCGGGCCGTCGTCTCGCAGGCCGGTTCGGTCTTGCTGATCGAAACTGTCCGCAAGACCGGCCTTGACCAGGCCATGTCCGCAGCCCTGCCCCCGTGGCGGAAGCCGCGGGCCCGTCCACGACCCCGGCAAGATACTCGTGGACCTCGCACTGGCGGTTGCTCTGGGCGGGGACTGCCTCGCCGATGCCGCCCTGCTGCGGTCCGAGCCGGCCATGTTCGGGCCGGTCGCCTCCGACCCTACGGTCTCCCGGCTGGTCGACGCCCTTGCCGCCTCGGGCGAGAAGGCGCTGACCGCCCTCCACGCCGCACGTTCCGAAGTCCGCCGACAGGTCTGGGAGTTGGCCGGCAACCGGGCTTCGGACGCCGGCGGACAGGTGACCGTGGACCTGGACGGGGTTCTGGTCGTCGCGCACTCGGACAAGCAGGACGCGGCCCCGACCTGGAAGAAGTCCTACGGTCATCACCCGCTCATGGGGTTCGTCGACCACGGTCCGGGAGGGACCGGTGCCCTGTCGCCGCCCTGCTGAGACCCGGGAACGCGGGCTCGAACACGGCCGTCGACCACATCGCAGGCGCCCGCCTGGCCCTCGCTCAACTGCCCAAGAAGTACTGGCAAGGACGGCGGACGCTGATCCGCTGTGATTCTGCGGGCGGAACCCATGAGTTCGTGGCCTGGCTCGCCTGGCGCGGGCGTTGGCTGTCCTACGGTCGGCATGGTGATCACCGAGGCCATCCACCAGCACGTTCTTCAGATCCCCGCGTCGGCCTGGACGCCCGCGGTCGAGCCGGACGGCGAGGTTCGAGACGGGGCCTGGGTCGCCGAACTCACCGGAGACCTGCTCGACGGCTGGCCTCAGGGCATTCGGCTGCTCGTCCGCAAGGAACGTCCCCACCCCGGAGCCCAGTTGCGGATCACGGATGCTGACGGCATGCGTCTCACGTGCTTCGCCACCAACACCGCCGACCGGCCGATCGCCGGACTCGAGCTCCGTCACCGGTTGCGGGCTCGCGCGGAGGACCGGATCCGGGCCGCCCGGGCCACCGGGCTTCGGAACCTTCCCCTGCACGAGTTCCGGACAACGAGCGGGAAGTTCGGTTTCGTTGAGTTTCGGAAGTGACGCCCTGCTGGGAGCACCGGTAAAGCGGTAACTATCTCCCGCATCGCCGACTCCTGCTTCGGATTTCGTTGGTATTTCGTAGCCCCTTCCGCTTCGCTTGGGGTGACCAATTCGAAAGTCGCCTCAGAACCGCGCGAAGTGTGACCGTAAGGCACCACATCCGACGATTGACACTCCGCCAGCCCCAACCTAATCTCCGTTCAGTTAGGCGGACGTTGAACGATATATCGAACAATGATGGGGCGTCCCAAGAGACGATTGCTCACTTCGCTCCCGGCGTCAGTCACGAGCCGCCCCTCGACGCCGCTGAACTCCGGACCGTGGTCCACCAGCAGGCGTCACTCGCCGTACGCCTTCGCTGATCGCCGCCTTCCGCATTTCAGCGCCAGCGCGAACACAGGAGAGGAATCCCATGGGTAGCCTCACACGCCGTCACACGGATGTCATCGCCGCCCGACCGGGCACGCGGCCAACGCGGCGCGTTACGCGTCCTCCGCCGCGCCGGCGTCGCCGGCGCCTGGAGTCCGGCGCACACCAGCTTCACCGACCGGACCGCGACCATCGCCCCCTGCAACCTCAGCTCCTTCACCAGGGCCTGAACTCCGGACGGCGGCGACTACTCCCACCCCCGCCATCCCGGCCTCGCCACCAACTGCTCTCCCTGCTGGAAAGGGTTACCCGATACGGCTGCCCGGCCGTGAGAGCAGACGCGATCGGCCGGGTTGCTCCGCTCTCCGTCGGTGGAGGCCGGCGAATTCCCACCGACGGGGCTTCAACCCCGCGGGGCCGCGGGGTTCGCTCGCCTCCTGGCAGACCCGCGGGTCCGCCAGCCCGCGCTCCTCCCGGCAGACCCGCCGAACCGGAACTCCCCATCCACCCGCACCGTCCGACAAGGAGCACAACATGGCCGTGAACAGACGCACCTTCCTGGGACTGGGCGCAGTCGGAGCCGTGGCCGCCGTCCAGGCGTACGGCGCCACCGCGGCAACGGCATCCTCGTTATCCCCGGCAGCCGCGCCGACCCAGCGCTTCGCCATCGGGGTGAGGGAGTACGCCTGGAGCCGTGGCAGCCGCCGGCTGACCACCCGCATCTTCTACCCCGCCACCGGCACCCCGGGCGGCAATCCCGTCGTCAACGCCCCCATCGCCAACGGCGTGTTTCCCATCTGCGAGTTCAGCCACGGCAACGGCGGCAACCCGGAGAGCTACGCACCACTGATCCGACCCTTGGCCGAGGCCGGATTCGTCGTCCCCGCACCCGTCTTCCCCACCACCTCCAGCGGCACCTCAGGCAACATCCAGGACGTCTACAACGGAAACCAGTCCATGGATGTCTCCCAGGTCATCACCAACACCCTCGCCCTCAACACCACGGCCGGCAGCCCGTTCGCCGGGCGTCTCGGCACCACCACCGGCGTCGGTGTCGCCGGACACTCGCTGGGCGGCATGACCACCCACGGGCTACTGACCGCCTGGCCGGACAGCCGGATAGCCGCCGCCGTCCCCTTTGCCTGTGTCGACATGGGCAACCCCAGCACCACGGTCAGGGCCAACGTCCTCTTCGTCCACGGCGATCAGGACCCCGTCTGCCAGTACTCCTCCGCGCGCCAGGCCTACGGGGAACTGCCCGCGCCCAAGGCGTTCCTCACCCACCGCGGCACGGGCCACGACCAGTACATATGGAGCGGCTACAACCACACCCAGACCATCGCCACCTACGTGGACTGGATGCGGTGGAGTCTCTACGCCGACACCGCCGCCCGCGACCGCCTCCGTACCGACGCCACCTCCAACACCTCCACCACCACCTGGGAAGCCGTCCTCGCCCCCCTCCCCACCAACCCGACGTCTGTGGTCAGCCTCCGCTCCCGGGCCAACAACCAGTACGTCTGTGCGGAGAACGCCGGAGCCGACCCCCTCATCGCCAGCCGCACCGCCATCGGCGACTGGGAACGATTCGACCTGATCGACCTCGGCCAAGGCGCCGTCGCGCTGCGGGCCCGCGTCAACGGCCAGTACGTCTGCGCCGACAACGCCGGTGCCAACGCGCTCATCGCCAACCGCACAGCCGTCGGACCCTGGGAGACCTTCCAGCGCGTGAACAACGCCGACGGGACCATCAGCCTGCGCGCACAGGCCAACCACCTGTACGTCAGCGCCGGGGCCAACCCACTCATCGCCAACCGCACAACGATCGGCCCCTCCGAGTCGTTCGAGCTCATCAACGGCTGACCGGCCGCACCGAAGACGCGAACCCGTGGGCCATCCGTCATATGCGTGCTCGGAAGCTGTCGTCCCCTTCCGACTCGGGCCTGGAGCGGCGCTGGACAACAGCTCCTCACGCAACGGACGGGCATGTCTCTTCCCCGACGCCCCGTCCGCGGCAGCCGACCGGAACCGCGGGCAACCCGGCCATTCCCCACTTCCCGGCGCCGCTCAGCGGCGTCCCGACCCAGGAGCACACCATGTCTCCTCACACGAATCGCAGACACTTCCTGGCCCTCTCCGCTGCGGGCGTGGCCGCCGGTGCAAGATCTTTCGGTATCCGGCGGCGGTGAGCGCGTCGAGCTGCCGTTCGAGCTTCTGCCCGCCAGTCGAGACCCGCGCATATCCGATCTTGATTTCGGAGCGGACGAGCGGCTCGGCGACGAGGAGGTCCGGCCCGTCGGCCGGTTCGAGGGCGGTCATGGCTCCGGATCATGTCAGAAAGGGGCGGTCTGGAGGTTGTTGACCGACCTAGGTTTTTGAAGGGGTTTTGAAGGCTCTGCGGGGTCTGGGCGGCCCTGCAGAGCGATCTTCAGAAAACGGAGGTTGTTTGACGGCGCCCCGGATCGACAGTGAGATGGGGGGCTTTGACGGAAAGGTCTCGCGCGCCGGACGGCAGATTCTGGGAGTGCGCGCGAAATCCCCTTGCTCAATGGTCAAGGATCGTTGACCATTGCTCGCATGCCTACCGACGATCTTCCCGAGACGTTTCACGTCACCACGGACGAGCAGCTGCGCGCCGTCTCCAATCTCACGCGTCACCGGATCATGGCCGTGCTCCGCTTCGAGCCGGCGACGATCACGCAGATCGCCGAGCGGGTGGGCCTTGCGAAGGGGAGTTCCAGCTATCACGTGCGGCTGCTGGAGCGGGCCGGCTTGGTGAAGGTGGTACGGACGCGGAAGGTGCGGGGTGTCACCGAGCGGTACTACGCGATGGCCGCACGGTCGATCGTGCTGCCGGATCCGGGCGAGGGAGGGCCGGATGTGCTGATGCGGCATGCGATGGCGGACCTGGAGGCGTCGCCGGTGGATGGCGAGCGGCACGTACGGATGGCGCATCTGCGGCTCACCGAGGAGCAGTTCGCACAGCTGGGGGCGCGGCTGCAGGCACTGGCGGACGAGTACCGGGAGCTGTCCGATCCGTCGCTGCCGGATGCGTCACTCGTCTTCGCGCTGTTCCACCCGGCACCGCGCGAGCAGGCCAAGGGAGGCGCCAAGTGACCGCAGGCGTTCGGAAGTTACCGACGGGGTTCGGACGGCTGTGGACTGCGCAGACGGTGTCCTCGCTCGGTGACGGAGTGTCGCATGCCGCGCTGCCGCTGCTCGCGTTGACGTTGACGCGGGATCCGATGGCGCTCGCCCTCGTCACGGCCGCCGGGACGCTGCCATGGCTGCTCTTCGGGGTGCTCGGCGGTGCGCTGGTGGACCGCTGGGACCGCCGGCGCACGATGTGGGTCGCGGACACGGCTCGCGCGGTGCTGCTCGCGATACCGGCGGCAGCAGCCGTGCTCGACGTGCTGAGCATTCCGCTGCTCGCGGCCGTCGCCTTCCTGCTCGGCCTCGGCGGACTCTTCTTCGACACGGCCGCCACGGCCTATCTGCCGGATCTGCTCGGCCGCGACCCCGCACTCCTGGAGCGCGCCAACTCCCGCCTGCGCGGAGCCCAGACCGCCATGTCCGGCTTCGCGGGGCCGCCTGCGGGCAGTGCGCTGCTCGCGCTCGGGCGGGCGGTTCCGCTGCTCGCCGACGCGGTGTCGTTCATGCTCTCCGCACTGCTCGTACGGTCCCTTCCCGCCATACCCCAGCCTGTGCCGGAGGTCCGCGAGTCGCTGCTGCGGCAGGCGCGGGCCGGAACCTCGTACGTCTTCCGGGACCGGGTGCTGCTCGGGCTGGCGCTCCGTCCGGCGGTCGGGAACGTCGCCTTCCTCGCTGTGGAGACCGTTCTGGCCCTCTTCGCGCACGACCGTCTCGGCATCGACACCTACGGCTTCGGCCTGCTCCTCACGGCGGAGGCCACCGGCGATCTGCTCGGTGCAGGCATCGCCTCCTACCTTGGCCGACGACTCGGCACCGGTACCGCACTGACCTGCACGGCCGCAGTCGAAGGGCTTGCCATCCTGGGCCTGGCCGCTGCCCCGAACCCGTACGTGGCCGGGCTGGCGCTTGCCGTCTGCGGGGCCGGCATGGGCGCCACGATGGTGCTCGGGCCCTCCCTGCGCCAGGCGATCGTCCCGGCCCACCTCATGGGCCGGGTCGCCTCCACCTCCCGCATGCTGGCCATGTGCGCCGCCCCCGTCGGAGCCTTCCTCGGCGGCTGGCTGGCCACCACCTACGACATCCGCACCCCGCTCCACGCCGCCGCCGTCCTCCTCCTGGCGATGACGGCCGTCACAGCATCCATGACCAGCAACCGCCGGGTCGAAGTGGCGCTGCGTGCCGCTGCCCCGGCCGGCGGTCCAGGTCACCCGGTATCCAAAGATCCCGCCCAGGAGAGTGCACCCGATTTGTTGTGACGCCTGCCACGAAGGCATCACGACGATGTCACGAGGCTCAAGCAGTTCGATTCCGGGGCTCACCCAGGTGCCTCCCGAAGTGGTGAACATCTGCTGTCGGTTCTCGGGCTCTGGCTCAACTTCTGTGGAGCGCTTACGCTCTGTAACCTCTGGGGCTGTATGGCCCTTCGCGACATCGAGCGGAAGCCGGGACCGCATTGGTTCGGTCCGTTGGCTGTACCGCCGGGTCAGGCCCGCGACTTGCTCGACGAACGTCCGCCGCCCGCAGGAGACGTGTTCGCACGTGAAGCGCCGAACACGATGCCGCAGCACCACTCGCCGTCCCGCAACGGGGAGGTCAGCGGGAATCCGCAGGTAGGACCCGTGCACCCGTCCCGACCAGCTTCCGCAGCCCGGGCACCGAGCCTCGGCCGTCCGACATCTGACACCGACTTGGATGCCCTCGCCGTCTTCCTGCACCGACACCACCCTGATCTCTGGAGCCGCCAGGAAGAGTAGTTCTTCCAGCCGGAGCAGTACCTCGCACACAGCCCAGAACCATCAGCCCGATCGAGGTCGGCACTGGCAGTTTCCAGACGATCTCGCGGGACGTACCGCCAAGATCAACGGTCACGGGGAGTAGACACACCACAGAAGTTGGACCCGAACCGGAACTCGTGAGCAAAGCCAATTCGCCCTCGCCGAGCACCTGACGGGCGTGCGCATCACGCCGGAGCTCCTACGGGACACCACCTTCGTCTGCGGCAGCGCGGAGATCAGGTGAGCGCGTGATGACCTCCCTCCTCGACGACATCCACACGAGCGCCCATTGGATCGCCCGCGCCCTCAACAGCTCCGGCTACAAAGCCGACTTCACCCCCGGAAGCCTCCGAGACGTCGAGCGGTTCATGGACGAGCACAGCGACCACGGGGTTGCGGTGGCCGGCGGACTCCTTGCAACAGGTCTGGGGTCAAGACTGTTCGCCCTGGGTACCTACGTCGGCGAGACCGTCCGGCAAACCCTCGGCGGTGCATGGGCCGCGGACGGCGACGGCCCGACGGCCGAGATGAACATCGCCCCCCCCACCTGCCGGACGGTTCGATCATCTGGCCCGTCCAGCGGGTGATCAAACGGTTCCGCAATGGTCCCGAGGACAGCATCGCGTTCTACGGCGCTGCGCGGGCTGACGGACACATCGACAAACCGCCGGTCGCTGGTTCCGCCGCCGCGGGTGACGCATATGCCCGAAGTACAGATGCCCACGGCTAACCGGGACAGACTCTCCGCCCCCGTCCCACACAACTCTAGCTGTGACCGGCATGGTTCGCCGGGGTGATGGGCGGGGCAGTGGCGGTGCTAATCGGGAGGCGTTTCGAGCACCCGCTGCGTAGGGTCTGCCGGATGACGCTCTCTCATGATGTGGCCGGAGACGGTCCTGTACTGGTGCTGTTGCATTCCGGGGTGTGTGACCGGCGCATGTGGGATGCCCAGTGGCTGGCCTTGATCGACGCCGGTTACCGGCTGGTGCGCTGTGATCTTCGGGGCTTCGGTGAGACTCCAGCGCCGGACCGGCCTCACAGCGACGCCGAGGATGTGCTGGCCCTCCTGAACAGTCTGGGCATCGCGCAGGCGGCACTGGTGGGATCCTCGTACGGCGGGCAGGTCGCCTTGGAGATCGCCGCGCGCTGGCCGGACCGGACGAGCGCCATGGCGTTGATCTGTTCCGCCCTTCCCGGGCATGAACCTTCTGCCGAACTGAGTGCACTCGGGGAGCGCGAGGAAGCGCTGATCGAGGCGGGAGACATCGCCGGCGCGACGGAACTTATGGTCGAAACCTGGCTCGGCCCGGACGCCGACGAGACCGCCCGCGAGGCAGTACGCAAGATGCAGCGGCACGCCTTCGAGCTGCAACTAGCCGCCGCTGAGGAGTTCGAGCCGATCGAGGCCGAGATCGATCTGGCGGCAATTCAAGCGCCCTGCCTTGCCCTGTCGGGCGCGCATGACCTGGCGGACTTCCGACAGATCGCCGCCCGACTGCCGCATCTGCTCGCGAACGCCGACCACGTCGAACTGCCCTGGGCAGGTCACCTTCCCAGCCTGGAGCGGCCATCGGCCGTTACCGATCTGCTGATCGGCTTTCTCAAGGAGATAGGCCCTGCCGGTTGAGCCTGCTCGCGACATGCCCTGTCACGCGACGTTGGTTAGGGGGCGTCCGCCCCAGCGGATGCCTTTCTCGCTGCGGATGCGGGCACGCTCCTTGCGCTGGGCCGCCAGCACGCCGGGATGGCGGGTGTTGGCGTTGCGCCAGCGTAAGTAGGCGTGCAGTGCACGGGTCTGGACGGTGTGGTTCGGATGGTGTGAGCTGGCCAGGGTGAACTGCCGCAGCGAGCCGAAGTGCGCCTCGATCGGGTTGGCCCAGGAGGCGTTGGTCGGGGTGAAGCACAGCTCGACCTTGCTCTTCCCAGCCCATTGGCGGATCTTGCTGCCCTTGTGCGCGGAGAGGTTGTCCAGGATCACGTAGATCGGGGCACCGTCCGGCGGGGTCGGTGGACTCCTTCCACGTCTTCGTGCGCTGGAAGGTGATCTTGCGGCGGGCCAGCAGACAGCGCAGGGCCTCACGGCCGATCCGTATCGGGCGGGCGAGGTTACGCCGCAGGTGGTCGGCGAGTTTCCTGATCGACCAGCGCGTGGAGGGCTTGCCGAACTTGGTGGGGCGAGTGGTGGCCGTCTGGACGACGAAGTCCTCCTCGTCGTCACTGAGCAGGCGGGGACGGCCTCCCGCCCAGCGAGGGTCCAGGCAGGTGAGCCCGATCTCGTTGAACCGGTGGATCACGTCGCGAACGGTGTCCTCGTCCGCCTGGACGAGTTGGGCGATCACCGGCACGCGGTTCCCGCCGGCCGAGGCCAGAAGCATCATCGCCCGCCGATAGCGCACCATACTGGTACTGCCCCGCCGCACGATCCGCTGCAGCTGCGGCCCCTCCTGATCGGTCAGTCTGCGTACTCGGGCGGGTTCTGCCACCGCGCATCCATCTGCCGGACCGGATGTGGCCTCACACCCAACTGCCTCAGCCAGCACCACGGCGAACCTTCCCGGTCACAGCACTAGGCACCCCAGGTCAGAGCCTCGCCCTGCCCACGCTTACTGACTTCGGCTCTTCAAGGTGACGTGGGTTCGTCGAGGGGCAGGCCGGTGCCGGTACAAGCTGCTCCGCCAGGCCCTGGGCCGCTCGTCGAAGGTCGCCGTCGCCAAGTACGCGTGGTCGGGGCGGGAGCGGCTGGGCCTGCTGCAGGTGCGGGACGACGTGATCGTCCTGCATGCCATGCGCTGGCCCTACGAGATCCGCGACCCGACCGAGCTGCTCCCACCGCCCGTCGAGGTGTCCGACGACGAGATCCAGGGCGCACTCGCCCTCATGGACACCATGACCCGCGACGACCTCAACGACGCCGAGTTCCGCGACACCTACACAGAAGCCCTGGCGCAGATCATCGAGGCCAAGCGACAGGACCGCGAGTTGCCGAAGGCGCCACAGCCAGAGCAGCCAGCCGCGGTACTCGACCTGATGGCCGCCCTGGATGAGTCCGTGGCCAAGGCGCGAGAGTCCCGCGGCGAGGCCGATGCCCCGACCGCAGCCAAGACGCCCTCCGGGGCGCAGCCGGCGAAGCGGACCACGAAGAACGCGGCGGCGAAGAAGGCGGCGGAGCGCCGTCCGCGGAGCGCCTGAGCGAAGGAGCACACATGTATCGCTTGCCGTTTCTCGCTGTGGCGGCGCTGCTCGCCGTAACGGTGACGGCCTGCAGCGACAAAGAGGTCGCCATCACACCGGAAACCAGGACGACTGAGCAAACGACGACAGTGCCGCAGCAGCCGAGCCCCACCCCCAGCCAGAGGCCATCGATCGCCTCGGTGGGCGACACGATCAATCTGACCGGCACGGAACAGGGCCGAACAGCCGCGGTCACGGTCGTCAAGGTAGTTGACCCGGCGGCACCCGAGAACGAATTCTCCAGCCCCGACGCCGGGAAGCGATTCCTGGCGTGCAGTTCCGACTGAAGAACACCGGCACCCAGGTCCTCGACGAGGCGCCAGACAACGACGCGAAACTCAGAGACAGCCAAGGCCAGCAGTCCAACCCCACCGTCGAAGACACGGCAGCCGGCCCCGGCTTCGGAGGCAGCGTCACCCTCCCCCGGGGACACCGCGCTGGGGTTCGTCACCTTCGAGGTCCCGACCAGATCAAAGATCGCCAGGATCCAATTCGCCCTGGCCAGCGGCTTCGCCAACAACATCGGCCAGTGGACTGTGCCCTGACCTGGGCAGCGGCTAACGAGCTTGGGATCGATAGTGGTCGTCGCGGTCAGCGGACGTGAACGCGGACGTTGCCGGACCGGCAAGTGAGATTGCTATCGGGAACGGCTCGCGGTGAGGTGGGCGAGGCCGTCCAGGATGCACTGCAGCCCGAAGCTGAAGGCGTGTTCGGGGTTGTACACGCCCTGGTGAGCTGCACCCGCGGAACTTCCGACCCGGGCTGCGAGGGGGAATCGGCCAGGATCGAAGACCCTGGCCAGAAGTGGAGCGTTGGCGGCCCACCACTGCTCGTCGGACATGGTGCTGTCGCGGGCGGCGGCCTGGGTATCGAGGTCGACGCGGGCGACGGACTGGACGAAGCCGAGCAGGAAGGTGAGGGCCGCGTCCATTTCGACATCGTCGAGCCCGAGGCCGTCGAACGCGGCCAGTTCGTGTTCGTACTTGGTCATGAGTCCGGGACCGAGCGGCGGGCGTGTGGTGGGCAGGGTCGCCACCCAGTGGTGGCGCCTATAGAGGTCGCGGTTCTCGCGCGCGACGACCTCCACCCTCGTGCGCCACGGGGCGGCTGTGTGATCGGTACGCGGCATCTGCAGATAGGTGGCGTCCAGCATGAGGTCAAGGAGCTCCGCCTTGCCCGGGACGTACGTGTAGAGCGTCATTGGCGTGACGCCCAACTGCTGGGCAACGCTGCGCATGGTCAGGGCGTCCAGCCCACCGGAGTCGGCGAGCTCGATGGCGGCCTGGACGACCGCATCGACCGTCAAGCCCTGCTTGGGGCCGCGCCGGGGGCCACTTTGTCCGGGCTCGCGCCACAGCAGTTCCAGAGTGCGGGCCGGGTCGTCTGCGCCGCTTCGTTCCTTAGCCATGCGCTCCATCCTTTCCCCTGAGGGCTTTGATCCCTTGCCACTCACACTCTGTACGATGTATAGAGTACAGCGTACAGAGATTGGTCTCGATCCTCCAGGAGAAGCCATGAAGATCACTTCCACCGCCGTCTCCCTGACCGTCGACGACGTCCCCGCCTCCGCCGCATTCCTGACCAGGCACTTCGGATTCCAAGAGGTCATGGCCTCCGAAGGCTTTGCCTCACTGGTCCGCGAGGACGCCGTCAACGTGATCTTTCTGCAGCGCGGCATCGAGGTCCTGCCCGAGGGCGTTAGGGACCAGCACGCCGCGGGTGTGATCACCGCATTCACCGTGGCTGACCTGGAGGCTGAATACGAGCGACTGCAGAGCGAAGGCGTCTCCATCACCATGCCTCTGCGTGAAGAGCCGTGGGGTGAGCGCCTCTTCCAGGTCACCGACCCGAACGGTGTAATCCTCCAGCTCGTAGCCTGGGCCACACCCGACAGCCAGTGACGGCCTTGAGGCCGATCGTGGAGGTGGTGGTCGACCCGTGACGCGAGAAGAGCCGTGCTGGTTGGGTGAGTTGTGAAGCTGACCTGGGCCCGTGCGGTCTGCGCTAACCCTGCCCTGTGCGGCGTCTCCCGCGCACACTTCGGCGCGTTACTTGAAGAACTCGCCCCCAAGTGGCAGGCAGGGCGGGAATCGGTGCTGCGCGAGCGGCGTGGCGGGGACCGGCGACGGGCCGCCGGGGCAGGACCCAAGCGGCGGCTGGTGTTCGTGGACCGGCTCCTGGTCACGCTGGTGCACCTGCGGCTGGGGCTGCCGCACGCTGCGCTGGCGGAGTTCTACGCGGTGGACCGCTCTACCATCTCCGGCGCGATCCGTGAGATCCGCCCGTTGCTCGCGGCACGCGGCTTCGCCGTCCCCGACCGGCCCGGAGTGCGGCTGCGCACGCTGGAGGACCTGTTCGCCTACACCGACGCGGAGGGCGTGGATTTGCGAATCGATGGCACCGAGGTGCAGGTCCGCCGCCCCAAGGCGGGGCGCCCCGGCCGGAAGGCATTCGTGTCCGGCAAGAAGAAGCAGAACACCATCAAGACCACCACCTTCAGCGACGGCCAGGGCCGCACCCTCTTCTCCGGCGTCGTGCGCCCGGGCAGGATGCACGACCAGGCCTGCGCGCGCACCGAGGGCATCGCCGAGCAGTTCCACCAGCACCCGACGGTGAAAGCCGAGGTAGACGAGGGCTACCGGGGCCTGGCCAACGAGTTCACCGACCGGGTCAGCGCGCCGCCGAAGAAACCCAAGGACGATGCCCCGCTCGGCGAGCGCCACGCCTGGCGCGAGCAGCGGCGCCGCCAGTCTTCCCGGCGGATCTGCGTGGAGCACACCAATGCCGAGTACAAGCAGTGGCGCCCACTCCAGCGCTACACCGGGCGGCGCAAGGACTACGCCGACACACACCTGGCGATCGCCGGGCTGGTCTCCGACCGATCTACTCAACGGACAACCCGCCGCAAGACGAGCACAGACCTGGTACCCGTCCGACAGCCAGCCTGCTGATCACCCTCCAGCCGACCTGCCAGGCCACCACACCCCGACATCAATCGTTCCCGAAGTCGTAAAGACGCCGTTTCTTATGGCGAGGTTGGTCGCTGAACCGTTCGTCGTGGAGCTGGTTGAGCAGCTGGCGCGGGGCGAGTTGTGGGTGCTCGTCCGGAAATCGGTGCCCGGTGTTGGATTACCTCCAAAGTAATCGACAGCCGTGATGCCAGGCTGTGAGCATCAAGAGGCTTCCAGGCGACACCATCCGACGATGCGGATGGTGCGCCGAGTACCCGACCCAGTTTCATTCAGGAAAGGGAACGTGCCTTGACCAATATCGCCGATATCGTGGACCGGTACACCGCGGTGTGGAACGAGGTGGACGCCGACCGCCGTCAGAAGGCTGTCAGCGAGCTCTGGGCGAGCGATGGCTACTACGCCAACGTGACCGATGAGTACCGCGGCCACAGCCGGATCCACGAGGCCATTCATGAGGCGTACGAGGACTTCGTCGAGAAGGGATTCGCCTTCACGATCCACAACTACCAGGTGAATCACAACTCTGTGCGCCTCACCTGGCACATGGTGCCTGCCGGCGGCGGTGATGTCGCGGCCGTCGGCACAGAGTTCATCGTCCTCGGCCCGGACGGCCTCATCCAGAGCGACTACCAGTTCATGGACGTGGACCCGACCCAGTAAGATTCGCTCTATTTGGTGAGTCGGCGGTAGCCGATGAGGGCTGCGGCTATGCCGACGAAGGCGAGGAAGTGCTCGACCTTGCGCTCGTAGCGGCGGTGCAGGCGTCGGAACCCGGCCAGCTATGACACCGTCCTCTCGACGACCCAGCGGTGGCGGCCCAGCCGGGCGGAGGTCTCGACGCCCTTGCGGGCGATGCGGTGGCGGATGCCTTTGCTGCGCAGCCATCGGCGCAGGTGGTCGTAGTCGTAGCCTTTGTCGGCGTGGAGCTTGGCCGGGCGTCGGCGGCGCGGGCCGCGGCTGGAGCGGATGGGCGGGATCCCGCGGATCAACGGCTTGAGGCCGAGGCTGTCGCGGGTGTTGGCGCTGGAGACGCCACCGACAGGGGAAGCCCGCTTCTGTCCGTGAGCAGGTGGATTTTCGATCCCGGCTTGCCACGGTCGGTCGGGTTCGGTCCGCTCAACGGCCCCTTTTTGCGGCTCGCACGCTGACGGAGTCGATCGCGCACCGCGACCAGTCCAGCTCGCCCCCTGGCCCCGAGTTCATCCAGGATCACCCGGTGGAGCTTGGCCCAGACCCGGTCCCGGCTCCACTGGGCGAATCGCCTGTAGACAGTGGGCCAGGCCGGGCCGAACACCGGCGGAAGTTGCCGCCAAGTGCAGCCCGACGAGGCCACGAAGATGATCGCTGCCAGGGTCTCGCGGTCACCGGCCCGTCGCCGGCCACCACCTTGAGCACTCTTCAATCTGTCGGCGGTACGACCCGCTTCCCTGCTGCAGGGGCGGGGTGTGCAGCACTACGTGGCTGCACACTCCGTGCAGCAGGTGGAGCTTCGTGGGCGCTGCGGCCGACGAAGCGGTGCGCGGTTCACCGCACGCCGCCGGTGACACGGCGATGACGAGGGCGGCAGGCCCCGGCACCAGCGACGGTCAGCGGCTGCGTGAGGCGCGGGACGCGGTAGACGGCGTAGGTGAGCGCGCCGAGGAGCAGCAGGCCGACCAGGACCAGCAGCAGGACGACCAGCAGGGCGAGTGTGGACATGCAGTTTCCGCCTCGGGATAGGGCACGCGGCGGTTCCGCGTGCAGGATGTAGGCGGTGGAGGGTGTAGTCTCCCTGGTCCTTGCGTGGCGGTGAGATGGCTCAGGCCTCGTTTGAGATCTGCCGTGCGAGTGCGTGTTGGTGGAGCCGTTACTGCCCCGGCGCGGCTAGTGCTCTGACCGCGATGGTTCGCCGGGTTGGCGGTTGGAACGGTTGGAGGGGTATGACCGAGGTACGCGCCAAAGGCGGCAACGAAATGATCTTGAAGCCCTGAGGGCTCGGCCCCCGCATTTCAGAGGGACACGCGCGCTGTTCTGCCAGCGGCAGAACACCGGCCGGGCCGAGCTCGACGATCACTACAGTCCAGTCTCATGACGGCGATTACGACGCGTACGGTCGAGTACCCGGCCGACGGTTTGACGATGATCGGGCACCTCGCGCTCCCGGCCGGTATCGACCGCCGACCCGCGGTGCTGCTCGGACCAGAGGGCATGGGGCTAAGCGACGTCGAGCGCCGCCGGGCCGATGCTCTCGCCGAGCTGGGATACGTAGCGCTGGCCTTCGACCTTCACGGCGGGCGCTATTTGAGCGACCCCGAGGAAATGCTGGCCCGTTGCATACCACTGCTCTCTGATCCCGACCGGATGCGGGGCATCGGCCATGCGGCGCTCGACCTGTTGCGCACCGAATCGCGGGCCGACCCCGACCGGATCGCCGCCATCGGCTACGGCACCGGAGGCGCCGTCGGGCTGGAACTCGGGCGCGACGGCGTCAACCTGCGCGCGATCGGGACAGTCAACGCACTGACCACGGGCCGACCGGGCGAGGCAGCGCGCATTCGCTGCCCGGTGTGGGCCGGCGTCGGGTCGGAAGACCCGATCATGCCGCCCGCACAACGGAACGCGTTCACCGCCGAGATGCAGGCCGCAGGCGTCGATTGGCGCCTCGCGGTCTACGGCGGCGCCTTGCACGCCTTCCACCACCCGCCGGTCGACCATCCCACGGTCCCCGGCGTCGGCTACCACCCACAGCACGCGCAGCGAGCCTGGCGCGACGTCGTCGACCTGCTCGCCGAGTGCCTGCCCGTGACGGAAGATCTGCGGGCATGACCCAGGCAAACAGCCTGGCGCCAGGCCTGGTCCGCGTCGGGCACTCACAGTCCCCTCCCCTCAAGTTCCCATAGCAGAACCACATTCGGGCGGATGCTCGACCGCGGAGACGCGTTCGCAACTGCCGCAGTAGGTACCGGATTTACTGCGACGGAGCCCCTGCCGTGATCCTCGCGACCTGCGGCGGTCCGTTCCGGCCGCCAGGCGAGGTCTACGCATTTACTGCGGCCTCACTGTGCTGACCACGTGCGATGTCACATCAAGATCAACTCATTGCCCCTTTGGCGCGTATCTCGGCTGGACCCCTTGCATGGGCGGTGACGTCCGTTGCGACGCATGTGAGTGGTCGCGGCGGCCACCCCGGCCACCCCGATGCCGTCACCGCGTCCGTTACGGCCACACCGCCAACGAGGCCGCTTCCTGACGCGCCTTGGAAAAAGTTGCGGGCTGCTGTCGATCCGGCCACGTCCCGTTCGACGTCATGATGTGCGGCGGCTCGCCACACGATGATGCGACAGGACCTGACGAGGAAACACGTGGATCAACTGCTGAAAGTCATGAACTTCAACGTCTCGAGTGACGGAATCGGTGCCGGTGAGCACCAGAGTCTCGAGCGGCCGTTCGGCCACGACCATCCCGAGAGGCTGTTCGCCTGGGCCGGAGCCACGGCGAGCTGGCCCATGCGCACGGATCCCGGCGGGAGCCGGGGCCTCGACGACTACTTCACGCGAGACTTCGCACGCAACATCGGCGCCGAGATCATGGGCCGCAACAAGTTCGGGCCCCAGCGCGGGCCCTGGAATGACCATGACTGGCGCGGCTGGTGGGGGGAGGAGCCCCCCTTCCGCACCCCGGTGTTCGTCATGACTCACCACACGCGTCCGTCGTTCACGCTCTCCGACACCACGTTCCACTTCGTCGACGGCGACCCGGCCACGGTCCTCGCACGGGCGCGGGAAGCGGCGCAGGGCAAGGATGTCCGACTCGGCGGCGGGGTCATCACCATCCGGCAGTTCCTTGATGCCGGCCTCGTCGACACCATGCATGTGGCGGTCTCGCCGGTAAAGCTCGGGTCCGGATTAAGCCTGTGGGAGTCCCCCGATGAACTGCTCGACCGGTTCCACCTGGAGGTCGTGCCCAGCCCGAGCGGCGTGACGCATCACCTGTTCTGGCGAAGGTGACGCGAGGGCCCACTCGAGTTCAGGCTGCGACGGCGAGGGGGCGTCCGCCCCAGCGGATGCCCTTCTCGCTGCGGATGCGGGCGCGTTCCCTGCGTTGGGCGGCGAGGATGTCGGGGTGGCGAGCGTTGGCGTTGCGCCAGCGCAGGTAGCGGTGCAGGGCCTGGGTCTGCGCGGGATGGCTGCGATGGTGGGAGTTGGCCAGGGTGAACTGGCGCAGCGGGCCGAAGTGGGCCTCTATCGGGTTGGCCCAGGAGGCATAGGTCGGAGTGAAGCACAGCTCGATTTTGTGCTTCTTCGCCCAGCGGCGAATGTCCGCGCCGGTGTGGGCGGAGAGGTTGTCCAGGATGATGTAGATCGGGGCGCCGTCGGGTCGGGCGGCGCGGATCGACTTCAGCGCGGCCAGGGTGTTGACGGTGCCCTTGCGGCGCCGGTTGACGGCCGGGCGTGCCACCGGCGCTCGCTCTGGTGGGGCTTGGCACGCGCGCGGTCGGGACACGCGCTGATCGGCGTTCCTCGGGCAGGTCGCATTGCCACGGCACGTGCATCAGCGCCGGGGCTGCCTAGTCCGGGTGGCTGGCCGGCGACACTTGTCCGTCGCGCGCTCGGTCATCGTGTCTGTCGGAGCCTCGTTCGTGTGAATTCACGTTTGATGCGGCGTTTTGCCGTGCGGGGCGACGTGACCATGGGGCTTCCGGCGCCACCTGGCCGCCAGCGAGGAGAAACCGATCATGAACTTATCCGTGTGTGCTCTCGAGGGGGCTGCTGCCGGCGCCTTCATGGCCTCATCCTGGGCGCAGCCGTACCAGCAGGGCTCTGGCGCACGAGCGTCACCGACTGCGCCGAGATCGCGTCACCGCTCAACTATGAGGCGACGATGCCCGCTCACCAGACGCGATCACAAACGACGCCAGCGCACCTGGGACGAACTCGCCACCAGCCGGACAGTGACCTACCAGCGCACCCGCGACAGCGGCGAGTTACTCACCGCCTACGCTGTCCTGACCCGGCTGCACGCACACCGCTGGGCCAGCCACACCCCGCCGCCCGGCTCGCCCCAAACACCCGGCGCACCCCACTGGCAGGCCGTGCAGGCCGATCACACCGCTTTCATGGACCGCGACCTCGCGGAGGTCGACTACGAGTACGGCCAGCCGGGCACGAACTGGTCCGAGGACCGTCCGCTGCGGCCGTAAACGTGGCAGAACAGGCGATCGGCGCTGGTGGGAGCGTCAGGACGGAGCCAGTTGCTGACGTCGACCGCGAGGACCAGGCGGCCGTCGCCGGCCTGCGGCATGGGCAGGCCGACCAGCACCTGCCGCAGCCGGGGGACGTCGACGTTTCCCGCAGTTCAGCGCGTCGTACATGGCGCCGTGCCCGCGCCGGTGCTCAGCCACCAACGTCAGGTCCACCGGCGCCCTCACCCTCACCGGTCCATCCGCACACAGCAGCGCATCCGCGAGGTCGAACAGTTCGTCCCCGCGAGCGGTCAGGCAGTCGAATAAGTCCTCCCGGAAGCGTGACGCTTTCGCGAACGCTTCCCCCGGAACATGATCAGGCAGCAGACTCACCTTCACGGCCTTCGTCGTGGTCACGTGCATCCTTGGTCGGAGCACATGATCAGACGAAGGCCGCCTCAGCGTCCGTCGAACACCCAGGTGAGCGGCCTAGTTCGAGGAGCATTTCGACTCATCGATAACCTGCATCACCATGATGCGCGCTTGGATTCTGCCGATGCTGCTTGTGCTCAGCGGCTCGGCCGTCGCGACTGGGCAGATCTTCAAGGGGAGCCCCGGCACAGCCGCAGCACTCCTGCTGGCGTTCCTGGCGCTCGCCAGCGTGAACTCACCCCTGATCTTCCCGAGGTCGATCGGCGCGCAGGAGGCACAACGCCGCAGCGCGGTCGACGGCCGACCGGTCGTCTTCTGGCGGCCGGGCTGCAAGTACTGCATACGACTGCGCATCCGGCTGGGCCGCAGCGCCCGCCAGTTGCATTGGGTCAACATCTGGCGCGACCCGGCAGGAGCCGCAACGGTGAGAGCAGCCAACGCCGGCAACGAGACCGTGCCGACCGTCGTCGTGGCGGGCCAGCCACACACCAACCCCGATCCCGAATGGGTGCGCGAACAGCTCTCCCCTTCCGCGTGATCAGAAACCGCGCCCTACCGAGAGGCACCCGCAGACACAAGCGCACAGAGGTTAAAAAACAAGCCGAGGCAGGGGGCCGAGCCGTCTCCGCCGTCAGGCGAGCGGCGGAAGCTGTTCGCCCTGGACGGCCTGGAGGTCGATCCCGACGCGGAGCGTGGTGCCGATGGCGGCCATGCCGGCCTGGACGACCTGGTTGTAGTTCATCGCGAAGTCCTCGCGCGGCAGTTCTACGGTGGCCCGGAACGCGGCCCGTGGGCCGCCCCACGGGTCGGGACCGGTGCCGAGGCAGGCCAGGTCCAGGTCAACGACCCGGGCCTTGTTTGTTTCCTGACCGCCGACGCCGGCGCGGAGGCCGACGGCCCGGCGCGCACGCCACGGGTGGGTGGTGTTGCTGCCGGGCCGTCAGTCACTCACGCGGTCTCACTTCCCGTGCAAAGCCCTGCGTCGACGTCCGCGAAGCACCAGCACGCCGCCGGCAGCGACGACCAGCAGGCCACCGAGGGCGCTGTACGTGACAGCGTTGCTCACCCCGGTGGAAGCCAGGGGGCCGGACGTGCTGCTCGGGGTCGGCTGGCCGACGGGTGCGCCGATCTCCGCCTGCGCACGGGTGCCGGTCGTGCCGGAGGCGGAGACAACCGGCGTGGCGGCGGTCGGCGTGGGGGCGGGCGACGGCTTGGCAGCGCCGGCAGTCCCCGACGCGGGCTTCAGCTGAAGAGTCGTGATCGAGTACGGCGGCAGCGTCTGTGCGACCGCCGTGCCCCGCTCCGCCGTCGTCAGGGCGGTGCCTCCCTTGGCATACGAAACGGTCGTGACCGCCCCTGCGGCCGGGGTGAATCCGGCGTACGAGAGCGACACCTGCGCCGCGTTCTGCGGGCTCTTGTTGATCAGCATGACGTTCAGACCGCCGTTACTGCTCCGCACCGCGTGCACAGCGACCGACGAGTTGCCCGAGGACGACTTGACCATGGTGTCGCCAGGCTGCGCCAGTGCGGTCAGTGAGCGGATGCCCCAGTAGGTGGGGAAGGGCGTCTCGCGCGGCGGTTCGCACTTCCCCCCGGCGCAGGTTCCAGCGGAGAGCACACCCCCGTCCTGGTAGTCGGTCTCGCCGTGGACGGTGGTGGGTGCTTCGCCCGAGCCGTTGTGCAGGTTCCACCAGTCCACGTGGGTGGCGCCCTGCTCGAACCAGGTCATGTAGGTGTCCGGCGCAAACAGGGCTGCGGCCTGGCTGGTCAAGGCCGGCGAGCCGACGGCGTCGGTCTCGGTGACCGCGATCTCCACCGAAGCGGCGTGCGAGCCCGCGTACTTGGCGATCAGCGAGCGCAGCGCGGACCTGACACCGGCGATCCGGGAGGGGGTATTCAGCAGGTCGGCCGTGGTGGTGCCGCCCGGATACCAGTGGACGATGACGAAGTCGATCGAGCGTCCCGCGATGGAGAGCACCGTGTTGTTCCAGTCGGCGCTGTCACCGGGAGCCTTTTCCGCATCCGGCCAGTAGCCGGGGGTGGTGAGCACCGCTCCGATCTTCACCTTCGGGTCCACGGCCTTCATCGCCTTCGCGTAGGCGATCAGGTTCTTCGCGTACTCCTTCGGGCTCTTGTCGGCGTGCGTGTCAGTTTCCCAGCCCTTGCCGTTGCCGTAGTGCCCGTTGCCGTAGACCTCGTTGCCGATCTCCCAGTACTTCACGCCGTAACCTTTGTCGACGTTGGCGTACTTGACCCAGTCGGCGGCCTCCTGGGGGGTGCCGGACCCGTAGTTCGCGGTCAGGATCGGCTGGGCGCCGACCCTCTTCGCGGTGGCCATGAAGTGGTCGAAGTCGGTGTTGGAGGGGATCCAGCCGCTGCCGTCGCCGAAGGTATGGGTCTTCCAGTGGTACTCGTCCGCGCCGGAGCCGCCGGGAAAGCGCAGCTGCCGAACTCCCGCGGCCTTCATCAGCGATGACGCCTTGGCGTTCCCCATGTGCTCGTCGCCGTAGCCCGTGTTGAGGCCGGCACCACTGCTGGGCACCGTGCCCAAGGAGGTACCGGCATCCACACGGATGCCGACGGTCGGCGCGGCGCCCGCGCTGGGCGCCAGGGCGCCGATACCGGCCGAGGCGGCGAGCACCGCCACCGCCCCCACGACACAATGCCGGAGCATCCGGCTACGGCGGGGCGTGCGACCCCGAGGCATCGGCTGCTCGGCGGATCTCGGGTCGTCTGGTGACACGTAGTGCTCCGATCGGGTGTTGACACAGAGGGCGTAGCGCCACTGACCACGGCTCGCCCTCGTCGGTACACCCCTAAGTGGCCACTCGGAGCGGAAAGGTTGCCATCTCAATCATTTTTCTCCGAGACGCGGTCGCACCGTCTCACCGGACCCGGTGACCCGGTGACACGCCCGGGCTCCCTTTCCACCTCGACGGCGCGAACCATCACATGCTTCCGGCCGCACACCGCCCCGCGGTGGCCGAGCGGCTGAAGCCGCACAGGAAGCACAGGAAAAGACAGACGGCGGCCGCCGTCACCGCGTGTGCGACATGCCGTGGGTTCCCGTGGTTCTTGCCGGAACCCTGAGCCCCTGGCCTGGGGCTTCTCTCTCGTTCGCGTGGTCGGCCGGTCAGTGACGTGACTTCGGGATTCCTGAAGCTTTCTCGTCCGATCTGATCAGTCTGCAGTCTGGTCGAAGGCGGGGAGGCGCATACTGTCGGCGCTGGCGGTGGTGAGAAGGCTCGGCAGAGTTCTGGAGAACTCACGGGATGTCGCACTGAGGCGCTTGAGTCTCCAGCCGCCGGAGGGTTCAGGATCTTACTCATGGACGACGAACGCCCCGACGTGCTCACCATTGGCCGGCTCGCGCACCGCACCGGACTTCCGGTGCGTACCCTGCGCTTCTGGTCGGACGAGGGGGCGGTGCCGCCTGTGGGCCGTTCCGCGGGCGGCTACCGGTTGTACGACGCCGAGTCCGTGGCCCGTGTCGAGCTGGTCCGCACCCTGCGGGAGCTGGGCCTCGGGCTCGACGACGTGTGCCGTGTCCTGAGCGGCCGCACC
The DNA here is from genome assembly GCF_056436655.1 of Streptomyces sp. NPDC043427. Taxonomy (NCBI): domain Bacteria; kingdom Bacillati; phylum Actinomycetota; class Actinomycetes; order Kitasatosporales; family Streptomycetaceae; genus Streptomyces; species Streptomyces sp. NPDC043427. The sequence continues at coordinate 27,122 of NZ_JBWKCC010000034.1, forward strand.
ACGGTCGCCGAGGTCGCCGACGCGCATGTGGCCGCGCTCGACGCGCAGATCCGCTCACTCAAGGTGAGCCGGGCCGTCCTGTCCACCGTGGCGAAACGGGGTTCGACCGTTGAGGAGACAGCACTGATGAACCGGTTGGCGCGGCTTTCGGCCGCCGAGCGCAAGCAGATCATCGACGAGTTCAAGGAGGAGGTGTTCGGCGGCCTCGACGACCCGCGCCTGCGCGACCGCATGCGCACCTTCAGCATCGAATTGCCCGACGATCCCACACCTGAGCAGGTCGACGCCTGGATCGAACTGGCCGAATTGGTGCGGGACCCCGGTTTCCGCGCCCGGTTGCGCACATGGATGGAGCTCAACACGCCCGTACCGGGGCAGGGCCGTCCCCCCGGGGCGTCCATCTGGTGGGCCAGGCAGATCGTGCAGGCCGTCGCGGAGGTCAGAAAAGGCGGGGTCGCTCCCGAGGGGCCGGCAGCGGCCGAGGTGCTGTCAGAGTTGTTCGGTGACGTCGATCGGGCCGCCGTGCTGCGCAGCCTGGAAGCCGGGATCGAGGCAGGAGCGGAGCACTACCGCAGGCTCGTCGCCCGTGTGCGAGGGCAGGATTCGTCGCCCGACGCGACCGAGGAGCTGGAATGGCTGGCGCGGGCCCTGCGCGCCGCGGATCAGACCTGACCTGGTGCTCGGCCTCGGCACGGGGCAGGCCGCCGACCTCGCGGTGCCGCTCGACCGGGACGAGCTGATCGCCTACGGCTGTCCGACAACGGCGCCACCCGGCTGGGGACGGCGGCGTTGGTCCGAAGGCCGGACCCGGACACGGCACGCGCCATCCCGACCCCGGACCGGTACGCCGCTCTGGGTGCACAACTGGCAGTTCGGCAGGCGGTCGTGATGACCGAGGACATCCAGGCCGACGTCACCGCCGAGACCCTTCGGATCGCTCAGCATCCTCGTGTTTCACCCGAACCCACGGATGCATCGGCCTGACGCACACCGATGGACCCGCGAGTTCGCGCTGAAGGACCTCCGGTTTCCCTGAACCCACGGGAATCAGGGCCCCGGTCTCCTATCTCTGACCCACGGTGCAAAGTGCGCGCCGACGCTCCTTCATGGCGGAACCACTCACTCCGCCCTAATCGTCCCCTACGGTTGAGTCCCGGTCCCGCAACCGGGACTTGACGCGGATGTGGCTTAGGTCGGTGGCATGGCGGAGAACGAGCAACACCCCAGCGTGGTGATCCTGACAGCGTCCCCGTGGAGTATGAGGCCGTACGCGCCCACCTCAGCGGCATCCGGAAACTGACCCACCCCCTCGGCACCCGCTTCGACCTCGGACGTCTGCCCGACACCCCCTGGTCCGTCGCCCTGGGGCAGATCGGCGAGGGCAATGGGGCAGGAGCGGTGATCACCGAGCGGGCGAACAGCTGGCTTCCCCCGAGGCGCTCCTCTTTGTCGGCGTGGCGGGCGGCCTGAAAGACGCGATCGCACTCGGGGACGTCGTGGTCGCCACCCGCGTGTACGCGTACCACGGCGGCAAGGACACTGACGCCGGCTTCCACGCCCGCCCGCGCGCCTGGGAAGTCTCCCACCGTCTGGAACAGGCCGCCCGACATGCCCGGTTCGGCCCCGAGCTGGCCGGGCGCGTGCACTTCAAGCCCGTCGCCGCCGACGAGGTGGTCCTCAACTCCCATTCCTCGGCACTGTCCGAGCAACTCACGCGCCATTTCAACGACGCCGTCGCCATCGAGATGGAGAGCGCGGGCGTGGCCCAAGCCGCCCACCTGACGGGCGTCCTTCAGACCCTCACCATCCGCGGCATCAGCGACAGCCGACGGGCACAAGCATGCGGCCGACGCATCCGGCTCTCAGCAGCGCCGCAGTGAACGTGTCGGCCGTCGCCACGGTGGTCCTCGCGGAACTCAAACCCGCCGCCGGGCGAACCACGCCGCCGCATTTCCGGGGTTCCGAGGGGCTGACATGGAGTAGAGGATTCACCTTCAAGAACCTCCCATGATCAGCGCGGGCCCGATAACGCCGGAGGAGGATACCCGTCAAGGGGGACTCGCGACCCGCTGCCAGCTCGGGTACGCACTTGTGTGCGACATTCCGTGACCTTGGCGGGGGTTGCGTGGCCGGTGATGCAGACGGTGTCGGCGGCGCCCTGACGGAGGTTCATCGCCGTACGACCCTGCCTCGGCGTGTGACCGGCTCGGCACCTGGGCCCGTCACCGGCTCATCCTTGCCAACGATGAGAAGCCGGTGAGCTCAGGCGTCGTGATGGTTACCGAAGACGTAGCACACCCGATCAGCCCATAGGGGCGTTCGACTCCGAGGAAAGCGTGCCACAACGAAGGAGAGCTCCGGAACACGACGGTTCACAACGTCCGGACATTCGCCCCACAAGGACCCCGACGTGACCACCCCCATGAACTACGGCCGCCACGTCGGCACTGAACGCCGCCGCCGCGTCCACGAAGCCATCACGGCCGCCCCACACGACGGCACACCGATGACCGCCTCGGCCATCGCCCGCGCAGCACGGGTCGACCGCACCTTCCTCTACCGCCACCGCGACCTGCTGGAGCACTTGCATACCGCCGGTAGCCGCCCGACCGAGCCGGCAGGCGCCGGTCCGGCCGCTACGGAGGCGTCACTGCAGGCCGATCTCGCCAACGCCAACGCCCGCGCCGCCCGCCTAGCCATCCGGGTTCAGCAACTGGAGAGCCGTCTCTCCCGGCAGCTTGGGGACGAGGCGTGGAGAGAGTCAGGTCTCGGCGCTCCGGCCGACGTCGCCAACCTGCAAGCCGCGATGATCCGCCTTGAACAGCGCAACGCCGAGGTGACGCGCCAGTTGGAAGAGCGACAGGCCGAACTCGATGCAGCCCGGGCGGCAAACCGGGATCTGACCCGGGCTCTCAACCAGCGCAGTTGATCAAACCCGGTGCTGAAGCGCCCCCATAGCTCCTGGTCGACAAGCCGTTCGGGACCACGCTAGCCGTCCCAACAGACGCGGGCGACCTCTTACTGCAACGGTGCTTTCCGTGACTGCTGGCCAGCTCAGTCGTTGGTGTGGTTATGGGTGGGGGCCTTGCTGATGTCAGGTTGTGGGCGGGTGAACTGGGCGCTCTGCATGAGCGGTTCGTGCACCGGTTCAGCCCGCTGCGCGGCGAGGACCCGCCCGCCCCGGACGGCTACCGCCAGGCGGCCTGACCCACTGCATCCGGGAGGAACACGATGGACCACACCGCCCCAGCGCCGGGCTTGTCCCTCTACGGAGCCGCCACGCCGTCGACGTGGTGACCGGGATCACCGTCCCGAGCTGAGTGCCGCCGCCCTCGTGCGAGGGCGGCGGCCTACGGCATCCCACGGTCAGCTGGCCTGCCCGGTGGGCATGATGGTGACCTGCTGCAGGTTGACCCGCGGCGGCAGGGCGGCGATGAACCCGACGGTCTGGGCAACATCCTGCGGCGTGAGCCACTCCATCGTCTCCTTGGAGCCGGCCAGCCACTCCAGTGCGCCTTCATCGGTGACGTGGCTCTGCAGCTCGGTGCCGACGATACCCGGCTCGATCGCCGACACCCGCACCTTCTTCGCACCGAGCTCGGCCCGCAGGTGCCGGGACAGGTGTGTGACGTACGCCTTGGTGGCGGAGTAGACCGCGAAGGTGGGGAAGATGTTCTGCGCCGCGATCGACGAGGTGTTGATCAAGTCGGCCACCCCACGCTCGCCGGCGGCCTTGACCAGCTGGGGCGTGAACGCACCGATGATGTGCATCAGGCCGGTGACGTTGAGGTCGATCTGGCGCTGCCACTGGTCGGTGGCCAGCTCCGCGACAGGGGCGGGGAGCATGACGCCCGCGTTGTTGAACAGCAGGTCGACGCCGCCCAGTTCGGCCGCCACCCGGTCGGCGGCCGCCTGCACCGCCACCGCGTCGGTGACATCGGCGGCGATCGCCAGGGCCTCGCCGCCGTCCTTCTCGATCCGCGCGACCAGGTCGTCGAGCCGTTCCGCACGCCGCGCCAGGACGACGACACGAGCGCCGAGTCCGGCCAGGTGCTCGGCCGACGCCTCGCCGATACCGCTGGAGGCACCGGTGACGACCGCGACACGGCCGGAAAGGGGACGGGCGGAAGTCTGCGTGGTCATGAGGCACACCTTTCAAGGTGGGTGAGATGAAGGGTTCGGGACCGCGGCCTATCGCCATCGGCTCCTCCACAAGAACACCACTCGCAGACGCCTCACGGGGCGCCGGAAAAGGCCCTGACCAGGCAGGTATCCACAAGGAAGGTACTGGCAGTACCACCCAGCCCGGGGCATGGCCCACTCTCTTCCGCCACACTGGGGATATGGATGACCGTAGTAACGAGCTCGCCGACTTCCTGCGCACCCGCCGTGCCCGGGTCACCCCCGACCAGGCAGGGCTGCCCGATGACGGCCGGGCCCGCCGCGTGCCCGGCCTCCGCCGCGACGAGGTCGCCAGACTGGCCGGAGTCAGTACCGAGTACTACACCCGCATCGAACAGGGCCGGGCGCAGAACCCCTCCCCCGAAGTCCTCGAAGCCCTCGCCAGCACCCTTCGGCTGGACCCCCTCCGAGCGCGAGCACCTCACTGACCTCCTGGCACGGCCCACACCGGCCCGCCGCGCTCCGACCAGCCCCCAGCGCGTGCGCCCCGGACTGCATCTGATGCTGCAGACCCTTGACCACGTGCCCGCGTTCATCCTCGGCCGGCGCACCGACGTCCTTGCATCCAACCGCCTGGCCCGCGAGGTCCTCACCGACTTCGACGCCCTGCCCGCGCCCCGCCGGAACCTGGCCCGCTACTACCTCCTGGACCCCGACGCCCGCGAACGGGTCGGCAACTGGGAACAGATCGCCGCCGAAACCGTCGCCATCCTCCGCCTGGAAGCAGGCCGAAGCCCCCAGGACCGCCAGCTCGCCGACCTCGTCGGCGAACTCACGCTGAAGTCACCGGAGTTCTCGACATGGTGGAACGACCACCGGGTGCTGCGCCGGACCCACGGCGCCAAGCACTACCACCACCCCCTCGTCGGCGAACTGCACTTCTCCTACGAGTCCTTCCAAGCGCCCGGCGAAAGCGACCAGACCCTGTGCGTCTACACCGTCGAACCGGGCTCCGAAACCGCCCGCTCTCTCCAACTCCTCACCAACTGGACGGCACCACAGCCGGACACGCTCCCCCGGCCCGAGTCCACCATCCCGCGCGAAGCAGCGCCGTAACGCTTTCGCCGGTCGGCATCAAGCCGGAGTTCCGAACTCGGAGCCCAGTTCTCACAATCGGATGTTTGTGAGAACCGTGTGGCATCGAGGGCCTATGGAGCGTCGTCGCCAAAGCTGGCCGGTGCGCACGGATTCGCCTTACGGTTCGCCGCCGCCAGCCCGAGCGTACCGAGGCGGAGCAGCTGTACTCGTCGGGTTCTGCTTGACCTACGATGACGCGGTGAAGTTCGTGATGGTGCCGGGTGGCTGGCAAGGCGGATGGGTGTTCGACTCGGTGGCCGCCGAGCTGCACCGAGCCGGTCACCACGTCGAGGCGGTGACCCTGTCAGGGTTGGAGTCGGACGGCCCAGTCGATGTGGACCGTCCGCCGAACCTCGACGCCCATATTGACCAGGTAGCAGAGATCATTGACCGTGGCGACGGAACGCCCGTCGCGCTATGCGGGCACAGCTACGGCGGAATGGTGATCGCCGGTGTCGCGGATCGGCTCAGCGACCGCCTCGATCAGCTCGTCTTCATCGACGCCTACGTCCCGGACGACGGGGATTCATGTTGGTCTTTGACCAGCGACAGCTTCCGGGAGTTGTTCATAGCTGGCGCCCGCGCCGACGGTCGATGGGTCGCAGTCCCCGAAGGACTCGACCCTCGCGCGCGACCGCACCCACTGGCGAGCTTCGTCCAGTCGATCAGGCTGGGAGGCAACCCCAGCCGCGCGCTCGGCCGAACGTTCATCAGTGGTGGCGCGTGGCCGGGTAGCCCGTTCGTGACTCTGACCGAACGGTTGCGCAACGACTCAGGCTGGCGGGTTCACGAGATCCCCGTCGGCCACAACATCGCCCGCCGCGACTCGCACAGCCTCGCGGCCGTTCTCGGCGCATTGTCGCCGGACTCCGCCTGACGCACAGCCGCTCACTCCGCAGCACTTCCTCGTCGGCGTGGTCGAAGAACGCTTCCAGCTCGGACCGGGTGAAGGCCCGTCGCGGTTGCCGGGGTCGTAGGGGTGGACGATGAGGTCGTTAGGGTCGGCGACGTCGTCCAGGACGATCAGCCACCGGCACGGCGCCCCAGTTCAGGGACGAGTCAGACCAGGAACTGTTTCGCGGCCTGCTCAGGGTCCTCGGGATCGGCCCCGCACAGTTCGACGCTGGCCTGCGCGTCCGCTCACCACAGCGGACTGGGCGCTCGCGGTGACCCAGACCAGAACGTCCAAGTCTCCGTCGTCCCAGGCGGCGCGGGCGTAGTCGGCGGCCAGCTGGGTCTTGCCGACTGCGCCCATTCCGGTCAGCACCTGGGACAGCATGGCGGTGCCCCGTCCTCGACCGCCGCACGCAGCCGGTCTGCCTCGGCGCGATGCTGGAAGGACCGCGCCTCGGACGGGATCACACCGACCTGGTGCGGCCAAGAAGCCGGCTCCCGCGGCGCGCGCTGCACGGTCAGCGTGTGAACGTAGCCGCTGATGGCGGTTCCGCCGTTGGTCGCGGTTGCAGGTCCGGTGCGAGACAGATGGACCGAGGCGGGGGCCTCAGGGCCGCTTGCCGGGGCCGGGCCGCGGTAGCCGGTCACGGCCTTCTCATCACCGGCGGCCTTGGCGTTGCCGGTGTCCGCCACGGTCACTGACGGCTCAGGCTCGAGCAATGCTCAGGACTTGTGGATCGGCTCCCCGGGAGCGCGCGAAGGGCGTACTTTCCCGGGTGATTGATCGACCAGTCACCGAGTAGGCCCGCGTTCGCAGCGCGGGTCGGGAAGGCACGCCCGTGCTCAGCGTAGTGAACGCCGACGGTTCGACCGAGTCCGCCTCCCTGATCGACGAGATCGTCCGCGAGGGCGCGCGCCGGATGCTCACCGCAGCGCTGGAGGCCGAAGTCAACCAATACATAGCCGAGTTGGCCGCCGAGACGGACGAAGCTGGGCACCGCCTGGTGGTCCGCGACGGCCACCACCGGCCCCGCACCGTGACCACTGCAGCAGGTCCCGTCGAGGTCACGGCCCCGCGCGTGAACGACAGACGGGTGGATGCGGCCACCGGCGAGCGGATGCGGTTCTCCTCGAAGATCCTGCCGCCCTGGTGCCGTAGGTCGCCCAAGGTTAGCGAGGTGCTGCCGCTGCTCTACCTGCACGGACTGTCCTCGGGGGACTTCGTGCCCGCGCTGGAGCAGTTCCTCGGCTCGGCGGCCGGCCTGTCACCTGCCACCGTGACCCGCCTGACGAAGCAGTGGCAGGACGACCACGCCGCCTTCCAGCAGCGCGACCTCGCCGACAGCGACTACGCGTACGTCTGGGCGGACGCGGTGCACCCCAAGATCCGGCTCGGGCAGGCGCACTCCTGCGTCCTGGTGCTGATGGGCGTGCGCCTGGACGGCACCAAGGAGCTGATCGCGCTGGCCGAGGGGCTGCGTGAGTCCACCGAGTCGTGGGCCGACCTGCTGCGCGACTGCCGCCGTCGCGGCATACGCGATCCCGAGCTGGTCGTCGGCGACGGCGCGATGGGCCTGTGGAAGGCGCTGGCCGAGGTGTTCCCGGCTGCCCGCCACCAGCGGTGCTGGGTCCACAAGGTCAGGAATGTCACGAACTCCCTGGCGAAGTCCGCACAGCCGGGCGCCACGAAGGCCATGCAGGAGATCTACAGCGCCGAGGACCGCGCACACGCAGAGAAGGCGATCGAGGCGTTCGCGAAGACCTACGGCGCCAAGTTCCCCAAGGCCGTCGCGAAGATCACCGACGACCGGGAGGAACTGCTGGCGTTCTACGACTTCCCGGCCGAGCCCTGGATCCACCTGCGGACCACGACCCCGTCGAGTCGACCTTCTCCACCGTCAAGCTCCGCACCAAGGTCACCCGCGGCGCCGGCAGCCCCGCCGCGGCCCTCGCGATGGTGTTCAAGCTCGTCGAGTCCGCGCAGATCCGCTCGCGCGCGATCACCGGCGCCCACCTCGTGCCCCTGGTCCGCGCAGGCGCCCGGTTCGAGAACGGCCGCCTCGTCGAACGACCAGAGACCATGGCGGCGTGAACGCTGGGCTGAGCCGATGAGCTCAGGCCACGGACGGCCATCTCTTCCTAGACCGGCCGAAACCGGTCCGTGGCCGCGACAACGGCCTTGATCGTGGCGTCCCCCGACAGCCCGTGCCCCTCGTCGCCGATCAGTACGAGCTCCGCGTCCGGCCACACCTGGGCCAGGTGCCATGCGATGTCCGGGGGCCCGCTGATGTCCATCCGCCCGTGGACCATCACGCCGGGGATGCCGGCGAGCTTGCCGACATCGCGCAGCAGCGCCCCGTCCTGCAGGAAGCCGGCGTGCCGCCAGTAGTGCGTGACGAGGCGGGCGAAGCGCAGCCGGAAGTTCGGGTCCTCGAAACTGGGGTCGGGCTTGTGCCCCGGGTGGGTGGACACGTGCGCGTCCTCCCACCGGCACCACTCCCGGGCCGCGCGCTCCCGTACGGCGGGATCGGGATCGGCGAGCATCTGGGCGTATGCCTCCACCAGGCTGCCGTCTCGCTCCGGTTCCGGTACGGCGTCGCGGAACCGGGCCCATTCCTTGGGGAAGATCCGCCCCATGTCCCGTGTGACCCACTCCACCTCGCGGCGGGTGGTGTTGGTGACGCTGAACAGCACCAGCTCCGAGACGTGTCCGGGGTGCTGCTCGGCGTAAGCCAACGCCAGGGTCACACCCCAGGAGCCGCCGACGACCAGCCAGTTCTCGATGCCGAGGTGACGACGCAGCAGTTCGATGTCGGCGATCAGATGCGGGGTGGTGTTGGCGGCGAGCGAGGTCTGCGGATCTGCCGCGTCCGGGGTGCTGCGCCCGCACCCGCGCTGGTCGAACAGCACGATGCGGTACGCCGAGGGGTCGAACAGCTGGCGCCAGAACGGCCCCGCGCCGGACCCCGGCCCGCCGTGCAGGACGAGGGCGGGCTTGCCCGCCGGATTCCCGCAGGTCTCCCAGTACACGCGGTTGCCGTCGCCGACGTCCAGCATGCCGTGCTCGTACGGCTCGACGGGGGGATAGAGCCCGGCCATGTGAGACGCCTCCCAGATCCGACAGCGCTGTTAGATTAACAGGGTGAGGAATCACCCGGACTCTGCCGCTGCCGGCACCCTGCTCCGCCACGTCCTGGAACTGCTCGACCGCGACGTGGCCAATATCTACGAGGAGCAGGGCCTGTCCGAGTACCGGCCCCGCTTTTCCCCGGTCGTACGCGCCCTGCTGGCCGAAGGCCCGCTTCCGGTCCGCGACTTGGCCGCTGCAGTCGGCGTCACGCACTCGGCCGCAAGTCAGACGGCGGCTCAGATGGCCCGCGCGGGCCTGGTCACCCATACCTCCGACCCACGAGACGCCCGCCGCCGCCTGATCGAACTCACCAGCAAGGCCCACGCCCTGCTGCCGCAGATCCAGGCGGAGTGGGACGCAACGGTGGCGGCGATGGCCGAACTGGACGCGGAACTCTCTATGCCGCTGGCGGACCTGCTGACCGAGGTGGCGCAGGCGGTACACCGCCGCCCGTTCCGGGAACGGATCGCGGCGGCCTATCAGCGCTAGGCGTCCGCCAGAGGTCTCCCTCGTGCGAGCCATCCGCACCGCAGCAGCCCTGGAACCGGCCGCGTTCGACCGCACGGCCGAGCTTTCATGGATGCGACTCGGACGGTGATCGAAGACCAGCTGGACGAGGACCTGTTCATACCCCTCGACAGCCAATTCAGCGTCGAACTGCCCAGCACGGAACCCGAGCCGAACCTCATCGCCTTCCGTGCCGGCCGGGGCGACGGGGCCTACCCCGTCTGGATCGGCCGCACCGATGACGGACAGGTTGGTTGCGTCGTCGTCGACTTCCAGCTCCATTCCACCGACGGGGGAGAGTAAGGAGCCGCCGACCATCGGCGCGAGGCCGCACTGCCCGAGACTGGGACCACGGCGAACCTCCAGAGTGCACACGGCGATTGAGAAGCTCGACAACTCGATCACCGACTTCGGCCTGGTGGACGCCTTCCCGGAGGACGTCAGGGAAGCTCGCCAGCGGTACTACGCATCGACGTAGCCGTGCCCTACAACGGCTGAACATCCCTGGTTGCCTTGCGGCCCGCATCTGGACCTAGGGCCTCTCGTTTGGATCATGCCGGGCTCGCGGGCCCCGGCACCGCGCCTCGCCGCGTTGTCGTCGGTTGGCAGGGCTCCGCCCTGCCGCTCTCCTCCGCCTTGCGATGCACGGCACCGGCGCCCGCTCCCTGATCCGGCATGATCCAAACGAAAGACCCTAGCCCACCCTTCACCCCGGCACGGCAGCCCCTTCCCCCTGAAGAGTGCGCGGGCCTGGCACGGCGCGGGTGGCCAGGTCCAGATCCAGGCGACGGTTCATATCCAGCTCAAACCGGCCGTAGGGATTCACATGCGTCCAGAACAGCGGAGACAGTGCGCGCCGGTCCGCATCGGTGAGGATGTCAGCCCACTTCGGATCAACGAGGACCTCCGGCATCAGCAGCGTGTTGACGTGGACCAGGGCGGACTGGAGCAGGTGCAGCGCGAGCATGCTGACCTCCTGGGATTCCTTGTCCGCACCGGCCAGGTCGCCGTCCTTGCCGTAGAAGAGGCCCTTGTTCGCGGAGTTCCAGTTCTCCACGACCTGGAGTCCTTCATGGATCTCGCGCCGCATCTCGACATCTGCGAGGTAGTCGCACACGAACGCCGTGCGCACCGCGGCGCCGTTCCGGGGTGCCTGAGCTGCCGGGAACCGGCACGGTGATCGGGCGTCGGGCCGGCACGGTGTCGTCCAGCGGGCCGTCGCCCCGTTCGAGCACCCACCGGTCGGCGAGTTCGGTCAGCCAGCGGTCTACGGGTCGTCCAGCCGCAGTCGGCACTCATCCAGCAGGAGCATCGTCGCGGCGACCACGACAGGCTTGGTCGTCGATGCCACCCAAGGATCGGATAGGCGTCCCCCACACACGGGCTTGCGCGTTCTGCGGCAAGTCCGTCCTTTGAAGGGAGACAGCCATGAGATAGCTCCTCCCCAGGGGGTGCTGGTTGCCTGGGGAGGAGCACCGGTGCGGCAGGCGGCTATCCGATGGTGTAGGGGAGGAACTGGACGGAGGAGGCCACGTCATTGAAGCCGTTGCCCCTGTTGAAGCTGATGGACTCGCCGGGCAGGAGCGTCACGGGCACTCCCTTGAAGTCGTAGTCCGGGTAGATGCGGACGAGGAAGCGGCTGTTGTTGACAACGGAGCTGGTGACGTCGTTGAAGTTGTAGTCGTTGAGGTGGGTGATGTCTTCGGTGGTTCGAAAGATGCGGGCGTTTGTGGGGACGTTGTAGTCCCAGTTGTCGTAGAGGCAGACGTAGTTGCGGGTGCATGCGTCGCGACCCTGGCCTCGGATGATCGAAGCGTCGGCGGAGGCGGGAGCGGCTGCCGTCACCATGGCGACGGTGGCGAGTGCGATGCTTGCCGCGAGGCGGACTGGAGTCTGCATGGCTTGTGTCGTCCTGCTTTCCGGTAGGTGGAGGGGCGGCGGGCCGACGACGGCAGCACTCATTCGGCGCGTACGCGAGGGGGAGCACGGAACACGTACGTTCTGAAAAGAGTGAGAGCCACCGACACAACCGACCGCGATCACAACCAGCATTCCGGTTACTAAGAGTAGCTCCAATACTACAAACGGTAGTCGACGGCTGTGTCGGAGCACACGTCATTGCGACATCGCCGAGTCAACACGGCCGCCAGTTGTGTACCCCCACGCGCCCCTTGCTAGCTCCCCTCACCGCCGGTAGTCCTCACGGCAGCTTGACCACCGAACGGGAAAAAGACCGACCGTCCTGGTGCCCGGTCCAGCCGCTAGTGGCCTTCCACTTCTGCGGGGCTCCTCTGACGCCCCCTTTCCTCGTTGTCTCGTGCACAAGCGCCCAGCAGCGCGACCGACACGGCCTCGAGCGACTGGCCGGCATGCGTGGCGGGAAAGTGATCGCTCGATCGGATGGTTGGCGCGCTGAGGGGTGTCACGAGGGTGGAGCGGGACAGGTTGTGGGGCGTCCCATCGTCCTCACCGAAGGAGCACTAATGCATCTACGCTGGTCCATGGCCGTGGCCGCCGGTACGACTGCGGCCTCGCCGAGCCGCCGACGGTGGCGCCGTACGGTTGTCGCTGCGACCGCGGTGTGTGCCACGCTGGGTGGTGTCCTGGGCACTGCGACGTCCGCAGCGGCTGCGGTGTCCGGCGGCACCGGGGAGGTCCGCAACGCCAGCTCCGGTCGGCATATCGGCACCTACGGCAACTACGGTCAGGTGCTTGCCGCGTTCACCGACGCGGACTGGCCGGCCTCGTCCGACAGGAGCTGGACCTTCACGGCCCGCGAGCACGGCAGGTACTACAGCATCCAGAGCACCACCAAGGGAACCTGCTGGACCCGCAGTCCCAAGCCTGCAGCCGGTGGCGACTGGGACCGGTACGGCCCATGGGTCGTCACCCTGGCGCCGTGCAGCCCGAACGCCACGAACCAGCAGTTCCAGCTGTGGTCGGAGCCCTTCCCGGCGCCGCGCGGGACGGTCTCCATCCACCCCCGCGATGACATCTCCACCGTCCTGAGGCCCACCAGCACCCCGCTCGGTGACGCAAGGACCTGGAACGCATTGAGCCTGGAGAACCCCCAGCACACCAACGACGAGTTCTGGACGGTGCCGGTCCCTCCCAACGTCGACTGGTGATCCCTACGCCTCCGGCACGCCCTCCTGGCATCGGGGCAACGGCGAGTCCAGCCGTGGCAGGTGTGCGCCGCCAAGGCCGGCTTCAGTAGCCTCGGCCCCAGCACCCCAGCCCGGGTGACGGGTGCTGCGGCCGCCGGCCTGCTCGCTTCGGGGCAGCACGCGCATCGCCACCAGGGGACGCCCCACCAGCAGCCAGAGCGCTCCGGCCATCGGCAGCGTGATGACCCGGGTTGTTGCTTGCGATGCCCAGGCGTGAAACTGGACTCCTTCGCTCCCCACCGCGAAACCGACAGCGTCCCATGGGCATACGGCCCAACCATGGCCGCGAGCAGGCAACTTCGTGGTCGGCTCCGGAAGTCTCGGGTTGGGCACCGTCGGGGCGTCCTCGGGGTGCCGGTGAACGTTCCTCGGCACCAGCCATCCCTGGGTCACCGTCATGTCAGCGTGGAGGTGGTCGGCAACCGTTGGCCTCCTGTCGGGATTCCGGGGCCTGGCTTGATCGCGTCGAGCATGCGGAATACCAGCGGTACCTGCGTGGTTCTCCGCCGTTGTCGATCAACAAGGAGGCCCTATGCCCACTATCCGTCGCCCCCGTGCGCTGCGTTCCGGTGATCTCGTGGTCGTCACCGCGCCCTCGGGCCAGCTCGAGCCCGGTGAGGAGCCGCTGCTCGCTCGCGGTGTGGCGATATTGGAGCGGATGGGTTTCCGCGTGCGGGTCAGCCCGATGGTCGACCCCGCGCGGAGCCGCTGGTGGGCGGCGGGCGCTCCGGCGGAGCAGGCTGCCGAGCTCAATGCGCTGCTCCGGGATCCGGAGGTGCGGGCCATCGTCGCGCACACCGGTGGCCAGGCGGCCATTGGTTATCTCGATCTGATCGATCTGGATGCGGTCCGGGCCGACCCGAAGCCGATCCTCGGGTACAGCGACATCTCGCTGCTGCACATGGCGTTGTACGCCAAGACCGGCCTCGTCGGCTTCCACGCCGACATCGTCACCCACGGTTTCGGCAGCGATTGGTACACGTTGGGCGACGAGGCCCGTCGGTCCGAACTCGTCGACCTCTACGCCCGTGTGCTTACGAAGGACGAGGCGCCGGGCGTGCTGCCGGCAAAGGGGACTTGGGAAACCTGGCAGCCGGGCCGCGCGCAGGGACCACTGGTCGGCGGCTTGCTGAACCGCCTGGTCCAGTTGCAGGCGACACCATTCGCACTGGCCGCCGAACTGTTCGACGGCGCCGTCTTGTTCTGGGAAGAGCTACAGCGGCCGGTCACGCGGATCTGGTGCGACCTGCAAGCCTTGCGGCTGTCCGGTGTGCTGGACCGGATCGCGGGCATGGTGGTCGGCATCCCGAGTGAGGTCACGCCCTACGAGGGTGGCGGCGACCAGGTCGGTCTGCGCGAAGTGGTGCTCGACGTCCTGGCGCAGCGAGACATCCCCGTCCTCGCCCAGGTCGACTTCGGCCACACCTCGCCGAACCTGCCGCTGCCCCTCGGCGTCCGCGCAGACGTGGACGCGGATAACCGGACCTTGTCCCTGCTCGAGTCGGCGGTCGCGGAACGCTGAGTTCTGGTGGATCCAGGCACGGGTTTCGGCGGGCTGCGGCCCGTCGTGATCCGCTTCTCCCGATCGGCCCGACTGCCATGCCCGTTGCCCCGGATTGCCCGATAGTCCTGACCGTCACCGGACATGAGCGGTTGAAGAGGATGGCTTACGGCCACAAGATTGAGCACCGGCTGCGGATACGCGCGCAGGTCGTCCTGCATGCGGCGAAGGGACGCTCCAACGCGCGCATCGCCTATGAGACGGGCCTGCTTTGGGCACGGTCCGCGTGGCGCGGCCGCTTCGCCCGCGGCGGGCTGCGGGCCCTGGCCGACCCCAAACGCTACAACGCCACGGCACAGCCGTTCCAGTGGAAGTTCACCACCACCGACCTGGACGATCTGCTGGCCAGGCTGGGTCGGCCCACACTCGCCGACCAACAAGAATCCTCCGTCGCCCCGGCCGCATGATCAACCCCCGAAGGACTTCTGGAGCCGGCCACTTACACCGTGTCCTACATGGTCAGTTTGCCAAGGCGTTTGTAGCAGCAGAGGGCTGCGGCAAGTCCGAGGAAGGCCAGGTAGTTGCGGGGATGTCGCTCGTAGCGGGGTGACAGGCGGTGGTTGCCGGTCAGCCAGGAGATCGTGCGCTCGATGACCCACCGTCGGCGACCCAGTCGTTCGCTTGAATCGATTCCCTTGCGGGCGATACGGACGTCGATGTGCTGCAGCCATCGTCGCAGTTCAGGGACGTCGTAGGCTTTGTCGGCATGCAGCCGCTGGGGCTTGGAATGGTCGCTGTGGGATTCGTGTCCTATGTGGAAATGGGCGACCATCGGCTTCGGAGTGGGCGGTGGGGATGCCCTAGCCGGGTCCCGGCCGACCGCCGCGGCGACGCTGGCGGCCGCGGTCGCCGCCCGCTCCTACGCCCTCAACCACCAGCCCGAGCAGGCCCGCGCCGCGCTCGAGGACGCCGACGCCCTCATGGGCCGGCTCCCCGAGGGCGAGCGATCGGACACGTGGCTCACGTACGGCGAGCAGAAGCACCACGTCCCCCTCAGCCACGCCTTCACCACCCTCGGGGACACCCGCCGCGCCCGAGAGAGCCAGCAGGGGGCGCTGGAACTGTCCGCGCCGACCAGCACCACAGCATCCGTGGTGGTCTGTCGGTGTCTTCGGCGCGCTGGCCATCGCGGCAGGCGGTGTTGCTGCATGGCTGCAGTTACGTCCGCCGGCGGGCCAGGACGATCCGCCGCCCCCGCCGTCGGCGACTGTGCCGGAATGGTTCGTGGACCGTGCCCAAACCCGCACTACAGCTGCGGCAGTGTGCCGCGGCGGGCGCGCCGTGGGCATCACTACCTCCCTGTGGGGAGCAGGCGGGTTCGGTAAGACGACGCTGGCGCACGCGGTGTGCGCCCGCAGACGGTGCGGCGACACTTCCGCTCCCGGATCTACCCCGTCACCATCGGCCGGGACGTCCGCGGACGAGCGGCGGTAGCTGCCAAGGTCGCCGAGGTCACCCGGTTCATCACCGGGGACACCACCGAGTTCGACGATCCCGACCTGGCCGGCGCTCATCTCGGGCGGCTCCTCGACCAGCGGCCCCGCACACTGCTCGTTCTCGACGACGTGTGGGAAAGCGAGCAGCTCGAGCCCTTCCTGAAGGGAGGTAGCCGCTGCGTACGGCTGGTCACCACCCGCAACCCGGCCCTCCTGCCCGCCGGCGCCCGCCGCATCCCGGTCGATCAGATGTCCCACGCCCAGGCCAGGGCCGTGCCGACCTGGAAACTGCCACCCGTGCCCGTGGCCCTCGTGGAGGATCTGCTGCAGGTCACCGGCCGATGGGCGCTGCTGCTTCGCCTGACGAACCGCCTGATCGCCGAACAGTGTGCTGGCGGCGCTGATCCCACCGCCACCGCTGAGGGGATCCTGAACCGTCTATGTGGCAGGGGGCCCGCTGTGGTGGACGACCCGACCGCCACCTGGAGTCTCGACGACCCTCGCCTGCGCAACCAGGCTGTCAAGGCGTCGATCGAGGCTGCCACCACCCTGGTACCGCCGGGCGGCCCGGACCGCTTCACCGAGCTGGGTATCTTTGCCGAGGACGAGTCCATCCCCGACCCGGTGGTCGCCCTGCTGTAGCAGGCAAGCGGCGGGCTGACCGAGGGCCAGACACGCAGCCTGTGCCGGAGTCTGCAACGCCTGTCCCTGCTAGTAGGTGTTTTTCTTCCTAGCGCGTTGAAGCACGGCGCCCTGAGATCCAGATGGTCAGCAGATCTGTCCTCATGGGTGCAACTCGATCAATTCCCTGTGTGAGCTCGCCCATTGCGACGGATCGTCGTTGCGGAGGGCCGGTGCCCGACGTCACAATGCGTGGAGGTGCCGGGTGGTCATCCCGGCGAAGTGTTGGAGGCGCTGCTTGTGAACACCGCACCGCGGTGCGCCTTGCCATGCGCGCCAGACGCTGACCCCTTCGCTTCGCCCACCGGCTGACCTGCTTCGTTCACGGTGGGCGCTTCCCCTTATGGGAGACCACCGTAGTGTCCGAAGACTTCGGGACGGTTGATCGCCGTCCTTTGGCGACGGTTCTTGCCGCCAACCTCGTTTCGATCGCAGGGAATTGCCTCACTTACATGGGCGTGCCGTGGTTCGTGCTGCAGAGCACGGGCAGCGCCGCCAAGGCTGGGATCGTCGCGTTCTGCACACTGCTGTCTGCAGTGCTCGCTGCGCTCGTCACGGGTCCGGTCATCGACCGGATGGGGCGACGGCGGGTGAGTGTCGCCTCGGATCTCTCCTGCGGAGTCGCCGTTGCGGCGATCCCGCTGCTGCAGTTCGCCGGCATCCTGCAGTTCTGGATGCTGTGTGTGCTGATGGCGATGACAGGGCTGTGCCGTGCGCCGGGTGAAACCGCTCGCGGCGTGCTGTTGCCCACGCTCGCCGAACGCGCCGGAATGCCGATGACCAGGGCTGCGGGGCTGTACGACGGTGCGGCACGCTGTGCGGCGCTGACGGCATCCGCTCTCGGAGGTGTGCTGATCGCCGTACTCGGTGCCGAGAACGTCCTGTTGGTGGATGCCGCGAGCTTCGCCGTGGCGGCGCCACTGTTCGCGTTCGGGGTGCGCGGCCTGCCCGAGGCGCAGGCCCAACGACGGGCCGAGCCGACGTCGCTGCGTGTCTACCGTCGTGAACTCGCGCACGGCTACCGCTTCGTGGTGGCCACGCCGCTGCTCCTGGGCCGCAGGCGGGCAACTCCTCCCGGAAGCCCGCGAGGCTCCTGGGGTCGCTCTTCGAACGGGGCGTGAGGGCCTTGGCCAGGTCCTCGGACTGGGCGACCAGCGATCCCCTCGTCATGCTGACGGCGACGCGTGACCAGCTCACGCGCTCCAGAAGCTCCTTGACCTTCTCCGGCAGGCCGTCCTGCGACCCGTAGGCAGACAGAAGGTCTTGCAGGACCTCGCCGATCACGCTGCCGCGCACATCGAACTGGTCGTCGAACTCCCAGGGATCGAGACGGATCACACGGTAGCCTTCCCGCCCTGCCTCCTCCGGCGACGACATCTCGTCCTCGGGCTCCTCCGGCTCGGGCGGAGGCTCGCGGCTGCGCGTGGCGGTGGGCTCTGCGCCGAGCTGTAGGGCACGCAGTTCGCCCAGCAGCGGGGCCTCGGCGCCGAACCGGTCAAAAGTACGGTCGCCGACAAGCGAACCGTGCTTTGGGCTGGTGCCGGGAAGAAGGCGAAATTCCAGGATGGGAGCATGTCACATGCAGACTCCCCTCCGGCATTTCATGCCGATGGCTTGACGAAGAAGTACGGTCGTCGCGGCGCGCCGGCCCTGACCGACGTGAACCTCACCATCCCCTCCGGCCGTGTCATCGGCCTGGTCGGCCCGAACGGGGCCGGTAAATCGACCCTGCTGCACCTGGCCTGCGGCCTGATCGAGCCGACGTCCGGGTCACTGACCGTGCTGGGGTCACGTCCGGCGGCGAACGCGTCGCATCTGCCCCGTGTGGGGTTCGTCGCGCAGAACACGCCGGTGTACGGCTCGTTCACCGTGGGCGAGCACCTGATGTTTGGCGCGAAGATGAACCCGGCGTGGGACCCGGCCCTGGCCGAGCGGCGGATCAGCCAGGTGGGGCTGAACCCCGCCCAGAAGGCGGGGCAGCTCTCGGGCGGCCAGAGGGCGCAACTGGCGCTGACCATCGCAGCGGCCAAGCGGCCCGAGCTGCTGATCTTCGACGAGCCGGCGGCGGCGCTCGACCCACTGGCCCGCAAGGGTTCCTGCAGAACCTGGTGGAGTTCGTGCTCGAGCTCGGCGCCAGCGCCGTAACCTCGCACCTGCTCGGCGACATCGAGCAGGTCTGCGGCTACATCATCGTGCTGTGCGACTCGCAGGTGCAGATCGCCGGGGACACCCGGAATCTGCTGGCCGGGCACGCCCGACTGGTCGCGCGTCGCGGCGACTTCGACCGGCTGCCCGCCGGGGTCGAGGTGATCTCGATCGAGCACAGCAGCAAGCACAGCAGCGCGGTCGTCCGCACCGCGACCGCACCCGAGCCCCTGCCTTACCAGGCCGAGCCCATCATGCTTGAGGAGCTCGTCCTCGCCTACATGACCCGGGCAGCTGCCGTACCCGCCGCCCAGAGCGGAGCGGCAGCAAGGGGGGCCTCGCGATGACATGGCTGAGTTGGCGCCAGTTCCGCATCCAGGCGCTGTTCGCCGCCTGTGCGCTAACCCTTATCGCCGCGTACATGGTGTACGTCGGCGCGGACATCCGCGACGCCTACGACGTCTACCGGGCCAACTGCGAGAGCTCGGGCAACTGCACGCAGGCAAGGAGCCAGTTCCGCAGCACGTTCCAGAACACCCTGCTGCTCCTGGCGACCGGACTCGCTCTGATCCCCGCCCTCATCGGCACCTTCTGGGGCGCTCCCCTGATCGCCCGGGAACTCGAGACCGGCACCCACCGGCTGGTGTGGAACCAGAGCGTCACCCGCCCGCGCTGGCTTCTCAGTAAGGTCCTGCTCATCGGCCTGGCCGCCATCGTGGTGACCGGTGCGGCCTCGGCCCTGCTGACCTGGGCGGCACGCCCCTTCGACCAGGTGGTCAAGGAACAGTTCGACACCTTCGTGTTCGGCGCGCGCAACATCGCTCCGATGGGCTACGCCGCGATGGCCTTCACCTTCGGCACCGTCGTCGGGCTCCTGCTGCGCCGGACACTGCCCGCCATGGCCGGGGCGTTGGCGCGCTGGTTGCGGGCGAGACCGCGCAGCACCAGTCCCGTCACGAGGGCGGCGATCATCCCCATCGTGGCCAGGTTCGTCACGCCGGTCCACCCGTTGAACCAGGTGGCCCCGGTCACCACGACGCCGCCCGCGGCGATCCCGGCAGCCCGTCCCCTCGGCAGCGTCCTGATCGCGGAGCCGACGAGCACCGACAGAGCGAGCGCCGTGATGGGCGCGGGTTCCTGCGGCAGGTCGTCCGCGGCGATCACGGACACCGCGACGGCGACGGCCGTCACGGCCAAGCCCGCGATCGCGGTCTGTATCTGCTGCCGCTCGCGCATCAGCGCGAGGCCACCCACGATGATCGAGACGGCGGAACCGAACAGCCAGGAGGCGCCGCCCCAGCTGTCCATGAGCATGAACGTCGTGAAGACGATCCCCAGGCTGAACACGGCGCCGAGCCCGATGGTGGACATCGTGCCAGTCGGCTTTGTCAGCCGGTCCCCTGTCTTCATGCCGCTCAGGCTAGAAAGCCGAAGCTCATCGTGTACCGGCCAAAAGTACGGAAGAACGTTGACGGAGTCGTGCTTTGGGCCAGTCCTGACACTGCCCAGTCTTCTCCTTGACCCGAGTGGCACAACCGCCGCGCCGCACAGCAGCGTCACCGAAGAGAGGCGATGCTGCTGTCGACCGAGTCACCGCCGTGCACTTTGACCGGCACGGCAACCGGGTCTGGCGCACCGCGAAGAGCCTGCTCGACTCCGAACACGTAGGCCGTGCGACCAGCGAGACGGCTGTCCCTTACAGCAAACGCCCCGCCCACTCTCCCTTTGGGCGCCCTTGAGTATGGCGACCGCGTCGCTGATGAGGCCCTCGTAGTGGTCCTGATGCTGGTGGCGGGCAGCGTGGACCTGTGCGAGGTCGTCGTGCTGGTCGCCGCGCGCAGCGGGACCAGGCGCCCCGGCTCTCCACTGTGTAGCCCCTGCTGTACCCGGCCACGCGTGCTCTTCTCCTGGAGGTGAGGGCCAGTACCTCAGCGGCTGGACAGGTGGAGCAGGGGTTCGCGTGAACCGGGCCCGAGGGGAACTGCTCGATGAAGCGGCCGGCCGTGACGCGCGTGAGCCCCAGATTTGTAGAAACCCGATCAGGCACTCAGCGGTCCTTACGGATGCCTCGGAAGCCCGGACCGAGCCCGCGACGCTGGGGAGGCCTTCTCTCCCGACCGCTTTCCACGGGCCCCGACGCCGCAACGTCTCGCCCGGGCGCCTAGGCATCCGCAGCGATGTCCAGGCGCCGGTGCGCCGGTGGTGGCGGCTGGCATCACAGCGAGGGCCTGCGCGAGTTACGCCCCTCCGCCGCCAAGGATGTCGGTCGCGTCGGGACGTCCTCAGCGGCCGCCGTGCTCCAGCCGTCCACGCCCGCGAGGTCCGCGAGGTGGCACGCAACCTCCACGGCCTGTTCGGCTGTCTTCTTCGCTCCGGGCCCGGCCCGGCGCCGACAACTCCATATTCCCGCGGCCTGGCCCGGTTCAGCTCCGGCCGTCCCGGGCTCAGAAACATTGACCCAAGTTTCTGACATGGAAATGCACCATAGCTCGGGTCACTTCCCTTCTTAGCTTTGAGGCATGACAAATTTTCAGGTTCCTCAGCGCATGGACTTCTCCGCCGTCGCCCCCAAGGTCTTCAAGGCCGTCCTGGCGCTCGACACCGCCGCACGTGAGGGGCTCGACCCAGTCCTGCTGGAGCTGGTGCAGGTCCGCGCCTCCCAGATCAACCACTGCGCGTACTGCATCGACTACCACACCTCCGACGCCCGCAAGGCCGGCGAGACGGAAGAGCGGATCTACCAGCTCTCCGCCTGGAAGGAGTCGAGCCTGTACACCGAGAAGGAGCGGGCCGCCCTGGCGCTGACCGAGGCCGTCACCCTCCTGCCCCAGGGTGTGTCGGACGAGGTCTACAGCGAGGCCGCGAAGCACTTCGACGACACGGAGCTCGCCCAGCTCATCGCGCTCATCTTCACCGTCAACGCGTGGAACCGGATGAACGTCACCACGCGCAAGACGCCCGGCACCGAGTAAACCGACAGTTCCCCGTCACGGGCGGTGGCCGACCCACCGGGGCCACCGCCCGTGGCATGCCATGACCCATTCCTGACGAAGGGCTGATGAAGCCGTGACCACCGTCGACACACCGGTGTCAGCCTCCACCGGCCGTTCGCCCGTCAAGGGCTGGCTCGCCGTCCACCGCGGTCGGCTCCGCCCTGGACGTCTCCGAGGGCACCGCGGGACTGATGGTGACCGTTCCCGGTCTGGTCGCCGCCGTCTCCGCGCCCGTGGTCACCGTGGCCACCGGTCGCATCGACCGCCGCATCGTGTTGGCGGTCCTGATCGGCCTGGTGGGCGCGGCCAACGTGGCCTCCGCCTTCGCGACCAGCTTCGCGGTCGTCCTGGCCGCCCGTTTCCTGATCGGCATCAGCGTGGGCGGCTTCTGGTCCATCGCCGGTGGCATAGCGCTCCGGCTGGTGCCGGAGAAGCACGTCCCCCGGGCCACCGCCGTCATCTTCGGCGGCGTCGAGACCGCGTCCGTCCTGGGCATCCCCACGGGGACGATCATCGGTGACCTCAGCGGCTGGCGTACCGCGTTCGCCGTCGTGGGCATCCTGGGACTGGCCTCCCTGGCCTGCATGGTCTTCCTGATGCCGAAGGTGCCGGCCGAGCAGACCATCACGTTCAAGGACCTGCCGAAGGTCTTCAAGGGCCACGCGGGTCTACGAGCCGGGATCACCATCACCTTCCTCGTGATCACCGGTCACTTCCTGGCCTACACGTTCGTCCGGCCGGTCCTCGAGGACGACGGGATCGACAACAACATGATCGGCGCGCTGCTGCTCACCTTCGGCGTCGCCGGCATCTGCGGCAACTTCATCGCCGGAGTGCTCATCGCGAAGCGGCTGCGGCAGACCGTCCTGGCCATCTCCCTGGTCCTCACCCTCGCCATGGTGCTTCTCGCCCTCGTCGACACGGGCACCGTCACCGCGGGCGCCCTCCTGATCCTTTGGGGCCTGGGCTACGGCGCGGTGCCCGTCACCTTTCAGACCTGGATTGTCGACGCCGCGCCGGACGCGACCGAGGCCGCTTCTTCGCTGTACGTCTCCGCATTCAACCTGTCCATCGCGCTCGGGGCGCTCTTCGGCGGCTTCGCGGTCGACGGCATCGCCACCACGAGCGTGCTGTGGATCGGCGCCGTCCTCGCCCTCCTGACGGTTCTCGTGCTGGGCGGGGCCCGCCGCACCGCGTCCGTCGCCGCCGAGTAAGGCGCCGGGCCCGACCGTCGAACGGCCCGTCCTCCGTGATGATTCCAGCAAGGGCGGGCCAGAACTCTACGACCGCCTGTTCCCGCGTCCGGGTCGAGCTCAGCGAGGCACCGGATCTTCGGAGGCGGGCAGCGATTCTGCGGTCTTCGGGACCAGCGCGCGGATGGAGGGGGTGGCGACCAGGGCGAGGGTGGCGAGGAGGATGAGCGCGGCGGCCGCGTAGAGGGCGGCGTGGAGGCCGAGGAAGAGTACGGCGGGTCCGGCGGCGAACTGGGCGAGCGGGAGCGAGAGGTAGGAGCCGAGGTCGTCGTAGGCGTAGACGCGGGCCTCGGGGATCTGCTCGTTGAGGGTCGCGTACCAGGCGACGCCGGCCTGCTCGACACCTACACCCGCCACAAAGTTGGCCACGACCAGCACCCAGGTGTACGGGGCGAGCGCGAGTAGCAGCGGGGTCATCGCCGTCAGGCCCATCAGCGCGCAGCCGACCAGGATCGCGCGCCGGGGCCGCCATCTCAGCGAGAGTACGCCGCCGGCGACCGCGCCGAGCGAGGACGCGGCGACGGCCAGGCCCCAGCCGGTCCGACCGATCCCGGTGGTGTCGGCGACGGCCGGGCCGAGGACGGTGAACGAGGCGGTGATTCCGGCGTTGAGGAAGCAGAAGGCCACCACGATCACCCACACCCAGCTGCGGGAGGTGAACTCCTGCCAGCCGATGCGCAGTTCATGCACCAGGCCGGGGCTGGGCGCGGGTGTCGCTATCTGGACGCGGACCAGCGCGAAGGACGCGGCGGCGAGCGCGAAGCTGAGCGCGTCGACGGCCAGGCCCCAGCCGGGGCCGACCGCGGCGACCAGTACGCCGCCCAGCGAGGCGCCCAGCGAGGCGTCCACGATCATCGCGCTGCTGCCCGCGATCCGGGAGAGCACGAGGGCGGCGCGGCCGGACTCGGCCGGCACGGCCTGGGGCAGCAGGGCCTGGGCGGCGGGCTGTTAGCAGGAACTTGACGCCCCGTTGACCGCGGCGAGCACCATGAGCAGGGGGATGGTGGCGCTGTGGGTGAGGACCAGGGCGGCGGTCACCGCCTGGCTCGCGGCGCTGACCACGCTGCTGCCGACCAGCAGCGGGCCGCGCGGCAGCCGGTCCGCCAACACCCCGCCGAGCAGCAGAAAGACGATGCTGGTGAGGGAGTGGGCGCCCACCGCCAACCCGAGCGAGCCGACCGAGCCAGTGGCGTCGTCGCCGCCTACAACTCATGGCGCTGCCCGCCGAGCACCACGCTCTGCGGGCAGCCATAACGCACGGTCAGACAACGGTGCCCGTGATGGCTTCGTTGGCGAGAAGCAGCAGCGTTTGCCAGGTGGTTCGGGCAACGGTCGCGATCTCGAGACGGGAAAATGTTGGTGAGAAGCGCGAGCGGCTGTGGCTGCAGGCCGCGCTATGCCGACTTCGCCAAGCCCGCTAACGCGGCTGCGCGTTCCGATGCTGGTCGCCCGCCTGCTCCAAGGCAGCCTCGTAGGCGTGCAGGGCGGTGATGACTGTGGCGCGTTCCGCGGGGTCGAGACCGCGCATGACGCATTCCCAGGCAGAGGCGCTGCCAGAAAGCCATTCGCTGATTGGTGCGGCGTAGGCGGGGGCGATGGCGATGATGCGGCGGCGGCGGTCAGCGGGATCGGCAGTGCGCTGCAGGACGCCCGGCCGTGACAGCTCGCTGACCATGAGGCTGACTGTCGTCGGGGCCACCTCCAGCCGGGCGGCCAGCTCATTGATGCTGGTGGCACCCTCGTACTCCAGGTGGGCCAGCAGCGCGAGATGTCGCGGTGCCAGGTCCAGACCCTGGAGCGCCGGAGGTATGGGCAGGCGCTTGGCCCGGCCTACGAGCCGTGGCATGAGCAACAGCAGGGTGCGGACGGCCTCATCGACGGCTGGACCGTCCGATTCCGTGGACATCAGCGACCTCTTCCAGATACCTTTGAAATCAAAGGCTTTGGACTCAAAGGGAACGAGACCCACTATGCCGCATCTGACCGTCCACCTTCCAGAGAACAGGCTGACCGGCAACGAACCCATGCTCGTCGCCGCACTGACCGACGCGATCGTCGACGTTTATGGCGCATGGGCCCGCGACCTCGTAAGCATCCGCCTGGCCGGAGTCCCCGCAGGCCGTTTCGCGCAGGGCGGCAAGGCCGTGGACACAAACGCCTCGGTGATCTTGGGTGTCCGCGCCGGCGTCTTCGACCGCCCCGACGCTGCCCAGATCACCGCGCGTCTCGGCACCGCGCTCACCGACGCGATCACGCGCGTCGTCGGCGATGACCTCCGCACCGGCACCATGGTCGAACTCGTGCCGTCACCGCCAGAACGCACCTTCGTCGGCGGCGCCCTCACCGTGTGACCCCCCATCTGGGCCGCCTCACGACCTGCTCCTTTCGAAAAGAGGCAGTGAGACGACTGCTTGCTGTTCGGCTCGGGCTCGGGTGGTGGCGAGGCGGTAGGAGTCGGTGCCGGTCTCGATGATGTGGCCGCCGAAGGTGAGGCGGTCGACGATGGCAGCGCAGAGGCGGGGGTCGGTGAAGGTCTTGGTCCAGCCGGAGAAGGACTCGTTGGAGGCGATGGCGACGCTGTTCTCCTCGCGTTCGGTCACGACCTGGAAGAGGAGTTCGGCGCCGCGGTGGTCGAGTTCCATGTAGCCGAGTGCGTCGATCAGAGCAGGTCGACGCGGTCGTAGCAGGCGATTGTCTTGGTCAGCTGCTTCTCGTTCGCGGCTTCGACCAGCTCGTTGACCAGCTTGGCTGCCAGGACGCACTTGACTCGGTAGCCGGCCAACGCGGCCTCGGTGCCCAGTGCGATCAGCAGGTGGGACTTCCCCGTGCCGGAGTCGCCGATGAGGCAGAGGGGCAGGCCCTTCTTGATCCATTCGCACTTGGCTAGAGGTCAGCGAGCGATCTGCTCGCTCAGCCCATGGCCCCTGCGCCTGTCGACCAAGGTTCGGCGAGAACGCTCAACCTTCACTGCGAGAGGTCACAACCTGCCCGGCCCCGCCACCTGCACGAAAGGAACATAGAATCGAACGCATGAACGAGGACCCGTCGAGGCTTCAGCTGCTCCGCTTCGCCCGGCGCGTGGTGGTCCAACAGGCGACGGCGGCCCTCGCCCAGATCGACGGCTGGATCGCGGTGGAAGAGCGGCACGAGGCAGAACGACGCCGGGGTGAGGAGATGCGGCCACCTCCGCCTGAGTGGCTGGTCCAGCACGGGCTCAACCGCACGAACGTCGACGCCGTGCACACCGGTGAGTGCTGGGCAGCGGCCAAGAGCGGCCGGTGCCGTCCGGCCACCCGGCAGCAGGCGTTGGAGGCACTGCGCCAGCAGGTGCCGGCCTGCGTCCACTGCCGACCAGACACGGCCCTCGGCATCCTCGACTAGCGCCGGGCGACGGTGACCGGCTGCCGGGTGGCTGCGCCCTGCTCGCCCGGGCTACCGGTGGTCGACGTGGAAGGCATCACGCATTACGTGGTCCCTGCCCGAGCCGATGCTGACCGTGGCCGTCGAAAGCCCTGCCCTGCCCACCGAGTGGGCCGCGGAGCCGAAATGGGACGGTTACCGCGCTCAGCTTGCCGTGCACGCGGGCGGGCGAGTGCTGCTGCGTTCCTGGCGGGGGACGGACATGACGGCGTCGTTCCCTGAGGTTCGGGCCGCGGCGCTCGCGCAGCTGCCGGCGGACACCGGGCTGGATGGCGTTATGTGACCTGTGGGGGTGTCTCAGCTCCAAGGTGTCTCAGGCGGCGCAGCTCCCATGGACGAGACGTGACGGGCGTCGCGGCCACGTGCCGCAGCGGCCGCTCAGAGGTGGCCGTCCAGGAACTTCCGTACCTCGGCGATGGTCATAGGCCCCGTGCCGTGTGCCACCGCCTCTCCCTCCTTCAGCAGGACGCAGGACGGGGCTCCGGTGATCCCGTATCGCTCGGTTGCGGCCGGACAACGCGTGATGTCGGTGCGGACGGCCGTCAGGCGGCCCGCGTAGTCGTCGGCGACGGCACCCACGACGAGGTCCATCACCCGGCAGGGCTCGATTGCCTTGGGCCATGTCCCGGTGAAGTATGCGAGGACCGGAACTCCGCTCATCTTGAGGATGAAATTGAACTCCGCGTCCTCACGGGGTCGGTGAACCCGCTTCGCCATGGAAGCTCCTGACCTCACGTTCCGTCATTTCATCCCCATCATCCCTCGCGCGGTGTGCCAGGCCGGCCCGGCCGGTCGTCCGGCCGACCTGCCGAAGGGAGGCACGGGGCCGTCGCAGAACCACGGTGGTCCCCGGCGCGAGCGGCCCGGCCCCTCGCCCCTGGTGACCCGGCCTGGCTGCCCCGCCGGTCACCCGGCTGCAGCCCGCCGCGCGCCTGTGGGTCAGCTCGTGCCAGGACGGCGCCCTCCACGACGACACGAAAGCCGCTTTCAGGGCATAGAGGCCCAGATCACCGACGAGATGTTCGATGGGCGCGTCGACGAGCGGGCCGGTGCGCATCGTCCACCCGGTCCAGTCGAGCCGTATCCGCCACCGCGCTTCTCAGAGACAGCGCCCCCGACAGGCTTCCCGAGGCCTTGTCTGGTCTTCGCATCAACCCCCGGTCTCAGCTGGCTCATACCGCTCTCCCCCGGGCCGCATGAGCCAGCTGATGGCACCGGGAACGAGGCACGATTCCTTAACCGCTCGCGG
The DNA here is from genome assembly GCF_056436655.1 of Streptomyces sp. NPDC043427. Lineage (NCBI taxonomy): Bacteria > Bacillati > Actinomycetota > Actinomycetes > Kitasatosporales > Streptomycetaceae > Streptomyces > Streptomyces sp. NPDC043427. The sequence continues at coordinate 54,817 of NZ_JBWKCC010000034.1, forward strand.
AGGCGGTCGTGGACGGTCGAAGTACGCGTCAGCTGACCCGAAGACCGACCGCCAGCGTCAGTTCAAGGACCCGGTGTGGCGATGCGAGATCCGGAAACAGCTCCCGCAGCTGCGACATCCGGTACCGGACCGTCTGGGGATGGACGAACAACGCCGCCGCCACCTCGTCCCGCCTGCCCTGGTGCAGCAGCCACGCCCGCAACGTCTCCTCCAGCCGCCGCGCGGTCGCGACAGGCAAGGTCCGCAACGGTGCGAGGGCTCGGGAACGCAGGTCTGCGAACGCGTCCGCGTCGGCGCTCAGCACCAGCTCGGGCAGGTGATCCTCGGTGTCGCGAATATCAGAGGAGAGGGAGCGCGCGCGTACGGCTCGTGCGTACGAGGCCGACGCACGAGTCCATGGCCGGGCCGGGCCGACCACGGCGGTGCGGTCGGTCAGCTGCCGCAAGAGATGTGATCGGTCGGCATCGGGGACGAGCAGCACACCGGTGGCGTCCGGCAGATCGTCGAGGACGAGGGTGCTCGGGTCGAGCGCGCGGTAGGCAGGCCGAGCCTGGGCGGCGGGCAGCAGGACCGCGGTCAGCGAAATCGGAGGCTGCCACCCGGCCCGTTGAACAGAGGCCAGCAGCACGTCCGGGCTCGCGCCGGCGAGGAGGTCGCGGGCCAGGTGTTCCAGGTGGCGCTCGTGGGCCCGCCCCTGGGCGGCCAGTTCGTCGGCGTGGCCCGCGGCGCTCGCGGCAGAGAGCTCGTCGATGTAGGCGAAGGTCAGCTCGGCGAACTTGGCGACCTCGGCGGCGGGCAGACCTGCGGGAACGGCACCCGCTGCCAGGCATCGCCAGGCCACGCGGGCGCCGACGCGGTAGGCGCTGAGCAGGGCGTCCATGGAACGGCCGTCGCGCACCTCGCCGCGGCCCAGCTCGTAGGCCGCGTCACCGCCGTCGCCGCCTGTGGTCTTCCCGCTCGCGAGGTCGAGGTAGTGCCCCAGGGCGGTTCGGACGGCTCGGCGGATGGTGGCGCCCATGCTGCCCGAAAGGGCGTTGGCGTAGGAGGGGACCTCGTCGATGATCGCCTGGACGACCTCCTCGGCGGTGGTCTTCACCGCGGCCCGAAGTGCGGTGACCGTCGTCTCATCCAGGGCCAGTTCACTGGCCCTCCGGATTGCATGGCTCACGTTTTTGTTCCCTACGAACAATTCTGCCGGCCAGATTTACGTCCTGCGGTCAGGACTTTACGCCTTGAGGCGCAGCAAGCTGGAGTCATGACGAGTGCAGCCCTCCGCAGCAGGGCGTGGAAACTGCTGGAGATGGTCACGACGCCGCTGCTGCCGTCGGACTACCTCGACCTGGTCAGCCCGCTGCGTGCGGGCGCTGACCTGCGTGGGCGCATCGAGGCCGTGCGCCCCGAGACGGGTGACGCCGCGACTATCTTGATCAGGCCGGGACGGGGCTGGCGCGGCCACACGGCCGGTCAGTACGTGCGGATCGGGGTCGACGTCGACGGGGTGCGCCTGTGGCGTGCCTACTCCCTCACCTCGCCGACAAGCCGCCAGGACGGCCGCGTCACGATCACCGTGAAGGCGATCCCGGACGGCAAGGTCAGCAACCACCTGGTCCGCAGGGCGAAACCGGGCACGCTGATCCAGCTCGACCAGCCGACCGGTGACTTCGTGCTGCCGCAGGCCAAGCCCGCCAAGGTGCTCTACCTGACGGCCGGCAGCGGCATCACGCCCGTGATGGGCATGCTGCGCGACACCGAGTTCGACGACGTCGTCATGGTCCACTGCGCGCCACAGCCGCAAGACGTGATCTTCCGCAACGAACTGCACGACCTGGTCGCGGACAAGAAGCTACGGCTCACCGAGGTGCACACCGACACAGACGGCATGCTCGACATCGCCCGTCTCGACGAACTCGTGCCCGACTGGGCCGAGCGCGAGACCTGGGCCTGCGGGCCCGCGGGCCTGCTCGACGCCGCCGAAGAGCACTGGATGGAGCACGGCGTCCAAGAGCGCCTGCACACCGAACGCTTCCGCCCCAGCATCGTCGTCGCCGGCGACGGCGGCGAGGTCACGTTCAGCGCCACCGGCAAGAGTGTCGACGCGGACGGCGCCACGCCGTTGCTGGACATCGGCGAGGAGGCAGGCGTGCTCATGCCCTCCGGGTGCCGCATGGGCATCTGCTTCGGCTGCGTCACGCCGCTCAAGGCGGGCGCCGTCCGCGACCTGCGCACCGGCGAGATCACCGAGGCCGAGCCGGGCGTCCTCATCCAGACCTGCGTGTCCGCCGCGGCGGGCCCCTGCGACATCGAACGGTAGGAGCACCTTGACCGCCATCGACCCCACCGCCCACCTGACCGCGGAGCAGATCGAGGAGCTGGGCCGCGAGCTGGACGCGATCCGCGACGAGGTGATCGCCGGCCGCGGCGAGAAAGACGCCGCCTACATACGTAAGGTCATCGCCGCGCAGCGCAAGCTCGAGCTGGTCAGCAGGGGCGTGCTGCTGTTCTCGCTCTTCCCGCCCGCGTGGCTGCTCGGCACCGCCGGGCTGTCCGTGGCGAAGATCATGGACAACATGGAGATCGGCCACAACGTCCTGCACGGCCAGTGGGACTGGATGCGGGACCCGAAGATTCACTCCACCACCTGGGAATGGGATCACGTCTCGCCGTCCGAGCAGTGGAGGCACTCGCACAACGAGCTGCACCACACGTACACCAACGTGATCGGAAAGGACAACGACCTCGGCTACGGCATCATGCGCGTCGACGAGGACCAGAAGTGGCACCCGTTCCACCTCGGCCAGCCGCTGTGGAACTTCATCAACGCCTGCTTCTTCGAGTACGGCATCGCAGCGTACGACCTGGAGCTCGGCAAGAACCTGCACAAGCGCCGCCGCAAGAACCCGGAGTTCCGCGCGCGGGCCAAGGCCGTGGGCCGCAAGATCCGCAAGCAGGTGCTCAAGGACTACGTGATCCACCCGCTGCTGTCGGGCCCGTCGTTCCTCCCCACGCTCGCCGCCACGTTCACCGCGAACCTGGTCCGCAACATCTGGTCCCACTCGGTGATCATGTGCGGGCACTTCCCCGAGGGCGTACAGGTCTTCGAGCGCCGGTCGATCAAGGACGAGACGCGCGGCCAGTGGTACCTGCGCCAGATGATGGGCTCGGCGAACATCAGCGGCAGCAAGGCCATGCACTTCATGACCGGCAACCTCTCGCACCAGATCGAGCACCACCTGTTCCCGGACCTGCCGAGCAACCGGTACGCCGAGGTCGCGGTGAAGGTGCGCGCGCTGTTCGAGAAGTACGAGCTGGAGTACGTCACCGGCCCGCTGCCCAAGCAGGTGTTCTCCGCGTGGCACAAGGTCTTCCGGCTCTCGCTGCCGAACAAGAAGCCCAAGGTCAAAACGCCGGACCGTGAGCAGGAACTCGTCGCCGCCTGATTCCCGGTATTGGTTCAGCTCTCTCGGCCGTACCGGCGGCACCGCCGGGTTCGGTGAGATCCGTTGCGGAGGGTGGGCGACCGCGATGTCAGACCGTACGACACGGGATCGGGGCAGCCAGTGTCCGGTTGCGCTGCTACCTGGATGTGCGCCAGGAGCTCAGCACACAGCCCCCGGCGAGGTGTTGTAGTGCGCTGACCTGCCGTGGTCGGGCCGGTAGTCGGGTGCGTACGCGCACTCGGTTTGCCGACGGGCGGGCTGAGTGGAAGGCCTGGGCTGTGACGCGGACTCTGCCGGAACCGATGCTCGCCGCCCCTGTCCGATCGAGGACTTCGACGGTGAGCGGCCCACCCATCACCGCTGGGCGCTGGCCTGGCGCAGTATCAGCAGACCCGATGTGATCGCCTACTACCTCGGATACGCGCCGGTGGGCACCGACGTCGACCGGCTCGTGCGCGTTGCAGGGCGCCGGTGGGCGATCGAGGAGTGCTTCCAGGCCGCGAAGAACGAGTGCGGCCTGGACCAGTACGAGGTCCGCCGTTACGTCGGCTGGATGCGGCACGTCACCCTGGCCATGCTCGCGCACGCTTTTCTCGCGGTCACGGCGGCACAGGCGGCGGCAAAGGGGGATGCAGAAACGGTTCCACCCTGGTTCCGCTCACCGTGGCGGAAGTCCGCCGACTGCTGGCAACTGGCCTCGCATACCGGCCCCGCTCACCGCTCCGCGTCCACGCAATCAGCTGGTCACGGTGGCGGCGCAGGCGTCAGGCCGTCGCGAGGCACTGCCACTACCGGCGACGATGCCACTCGTTGGAGGGGCGGTCCGGCAAGACCGCCCCTGACAGGCCATCCGCCAACTACACTCCCGGCGATGCCTCTGACCAGGCCAGATAGCGAAACGCTGCTGGAGTATTAGTACTCCAGTGCGGTTTTGTGATCTATCGAGTGGGTCCGTCGGCGGATCGTCGTTGGTAGTGGCTGCGTCGGGCTGTTGCCTGGTGGCGCCGATGAGCGGGAGCGTGCACTCCTTGAGGATGAGCAGAGATGCGAGCCCGGATCGACCTCATCGACTGCTCGACGCTGCTGAGCGACTACCTCGATCAGCAGCTACGGCCGCGACGCCGGCGTGACGCATACGGATTACAGTCTCCTGGGGTCCGCACGCCCCGACCACACGCTGGGGATGTCCGTGCTCGCCGAGCAGCTCAAATTCACGCGCAGTCGCCTTACGCACGCAGTGATCCGCCTGGAGCACGCTGGCTACGTACGGCGCCGGGACGACCCGGCCGAACGGCGCGGTCAGCTGGTCGAACTCACCGAGGAAGGCATGGCGTTGCTGACCGGCGCGGCCCCGGGCCATGTCGCCGCCGTCCGCCGCGCTCAGCCCCCAACAGGTTGAGCAGTTGGCGGCCATCACTGCCACCGTCATCGGTTCTCTCGAGCAGGCCGACGAGGAGGACGCCTACCCGGCGGCTCTGCCCTGGCACCGCCGCTGGCGCCCTCCGTAGCCGGCCAGCCGCCGGAGCCACCTCGCTAGACGGCGGCTCCGGCGGCCCGCCTGCGACCGAAGTAGGTGGACAGGCCCACGGCCAGCAGGAGCGCGGCGCCGTTGAAGACCGGGTCGACCCAGTCGCTGGCACCGGCCAGCGTGAGGCCGCTGACGGTCTCGGAGACGAACACCACGCCGATCATCGTGCCGAGCACGTTGAACCGGCCCGGCTCGATCGCGGTCGCGCCCAGGAAGACCGCGGCCAAAGCGGGGAAGAGCAGGCTGGTGCCGCTGTCCGCGGTGGCTCCGCCGACACGGGCGGTTTGCACGACGCCGGCCATCCCCGCGAGCGCTCCGGCGATGACAAAGGTCAGCAGCAGGTTGCGCCGGACGCGGATGCCGACCAGGTTCGCCGCCCTGGGGTTGGATCCCATCGCGTACAGGGCCCGCCCGTATGGAGTGTGGCCCAGCAGATACCACATCAGGGCACCGAGAACGACGACGACGGACACCACGCGGGGTAGACCCAGCCACTGCTGGGAGCCGAAGTCGAGCAGGGCGGGCGAGACGCCCGCGCTGATGGTCTGGCCGCCCGAATACCACTGGATGACCCCGCCGAGGAGAGTGGCGCTGCCCAGGGTGGTGATGAACGAGCTCATCTGGAACCGGGCCACCATGACGCCGTTGACCAGTCCGATGAGCACGCCCGTTGCCACCGCGGCGAGTATCGCTGGCACGACGCCCACGTCGTGGCGGGCCATGAGCGCCGCGCACACCAGGGAACTGGTCGCCGCGTTCGCCCCGAGGGAGAAGTCGAAGTAGCCGGCGGCCAGCGGCGCGAGGGCGGCCAGTGCCAGCAGGGCGATGACCGACTGGTTGCCGGTCACCACGCTGAGGTTGGCGGAGGTCGGGAAGACCGCGGCACTCGGCGGGTAGAGGCTGAAGAAGACCGCCACGGATACGGCCAGAGCGGGAAGGGTGTACCGCTCTGCGAGCCGGCCCGGCGACAGGGCGGGCCGCCGGGTGCGCCGGGTCGACTCCGTCACCTCGGACCTCTCGGATTTCGCCGACGACGGGGGCGGCGGGGGCGAGGGTGCGGAAGAGGTAACACCGCTCATGGTCATGTCCTTGCTCCGGAGGTGAGGGACGGTGAACGCTGGACGAGGTGGACGAGGCGGTCGGCACTGAGCCCTTCGCCGTCGGCCTCGGTGACGACGCGGCCTTGGTGCAGCACGAGGACCCGGTCGCACAGGGCTGCCAGTTCCTCCAGGTCGGAGGAGGCGACCAGGACCGCGCACCCAGTGGCAGCGGTGCGGCGGACCACCGTGTAGATGTCGGCGCGGGACATCACGTCCACGCCCTGGGTGGGCTCGTCGAGGAGCAGCAGCTGGGGGTCGCGGCGCAGCCAGCGGCACAGTACGGCCTTCTGCTGGTTGCCGCCGGACAGGGTGCTGAACGCCGCCTCGACGGAAGGTGCCTTCACGCCGTAGCGGCTCACGAGGTCCTGGCTGTCGCTGCGTTCGGCCCCTTGGTCCAGGCGCCAGCGCCGCCAGTAGTGGCTCAGCACCGACATCGACAGGTTGGCCCGCAGCGGGAGGTCCGGGAACGCGGCGTCAGCGCCGCGGTCTTCAGGGACGTAGGCGACGCGGGCGCGCATCGCATCGCCGGGGCCGGTGAAGGACACCCTGGCGCCGTCGAGTTCGATGGTGCCGCCGGTCGGCCGATGGGCGCCGAAGAGGGTGCGCAGCAGCGAGGTGCGGCCGGAGCCGAGCAGGCCCGCGACGCCGACGATCTCACCTGCGCCCACCTCGAGGTCGACGCCACTGAGCGGGCCGCCGGTCAGGTCGGTGACCGTGAGCACCGGGTGGGGCCGGCTCGTGCTCACGGTCGGACGCACGGCCTCGTCCAGTGCGCGCCCGGCGATGAGCTCCACCAGTTCGGACTCCGTGGGGCGGTGGTCCACGAGGGTGCCGGCTACCCGGCCGTCCCGCAGCACGGTGTAGTCGTCGGTGACGGCGATGACCTCGCTGAGGCGGTGGCTGACGAGGATCACCGTCTGCCCCTGGTCGGCACGCCGGCGCACGGACTCCAGAAGGAAGCTCGCCTCGTGCTCGGGCAGACTCGCGGTGGGTTCGTCGAGGACCAGGATGAGGTCGTCCCGGTCGGTCTCCTGCAGTGCCCGGGCAATGGCGACCATGGTGCGGGCGGCCGGGCGCAGAGTGCCGAGCGGGGCGCGGGGGTCGGCGTCGATCTCGAACCGCTCCAGCAGTGCGGCGACCCGGTCGTGCAGCGCCCTCCAGCTGATCCGGGCGCCCGCCCGGGTGGGCCAGCCGGAGGCGAGCGCGATGTTCTCCGCCACGGTGAGGTCGTCGAAGACCCCGAGGTCCTGGTGGACGAAGCGGAGCCCGGCCGCCTGTGCGGTGGCGGCCGAGAAGTGCCGGGCTTCCCAGCTCTGCCCACCGACCTCGATCGTGCCGCCGTCGGCGCTGTGTGCGCCGGCGAGGATCTTGATGGTGGTGGACTTGCCGGAGCCGTTGCCGCCGAGCAGCGCGTGGACGGTGCCGGCACGAACCTGGAGGTCCGTGCCGTGGAGCACCGTGGTACCGCCGAACTGCTTCGTCAGCCCGGTGATCCGCAGTGCCGTGCCGGACGGGCGGCTCACTACTTCCCCCACCCGGTGGTGTAGTGCTTGACGTAGTCGACGGGCGGCTCGTAGGAGCTGCCCTTCTTGGGCAGGTTGTGGTCGGCGTCGATGCCGACGAGGCCGACGCCCGCCGACTCCGCGGGCTTCTGGCCCGCCAGCAGCCGGACGGCGTCGTCGATGGCGGCCCACGACAGCTGCTTCGAGGAGTAGCCGACGTCGCCGTCCTGCGCGCCGTCGCTGCGGATGACGTCGGCGTTGGCCGCGTCGCCGAAGTTGCCGACCACCGTGAGCTGGGCACTCCGTCCGGAGGAGGATATGGCCTGGCCGATGCCCGCCTGCAGCCAGCCGTCGATCGGGAAGGCGACCGCGTTCACGGTCGGCGCCCCGAGGAGGGCGGAGGAGAACTTGGAGCCGAGCGTGTTGTTGACGAGGTCCTGGTTGCCGACGTCGAGCTGCTTGACGACCTCGCAGCCGGAGCACTTCTTGAGCTCGTCACGGAAGCCCTTGGTGATCATCGGGCCCCAGATCGGGTCGGTGAAGTTGACCAGGAGCACCTTCGCCTTGCCGTTGGTCTTGCCAATGACGTAGTCGGCCTGGAGCGCGCCCATCCGAGCGCGGTAGTCCGCGAGGGTGATGCCCTTGAGGGGGGTGGTGACCGCGGAGTACAGCTTCTTGCCGCCGACCACGTCGCAGTCCATGCCGCCGTTGCCGATGGTGATGATTTTGGCCTTCTTGGCCTCGCCGAGGGGGCCCTGGACGGCCGGGCAGTCGATGCCCACGGGCACGATCACGTCGGCCTTGGCGCTGATCGCCTGCCGGATGCAGGCCCCCCAGCCGCCGGGGTTGAGCTTGCCGTCACAGAGCTTGGTCTTCCAGCCTGCGGCCTTGCCGGCCGCCATGGCGGCCACGCTGGGCTCCACACATCCGGGCTGCTGCTGGCCGCAGGAGATGACCCACAGGTTCACCCCTGCCTTCGGCTTCGCGGTGACCTCCGGCAAGTCGCCGGTGGCGCCCTTGAAGGCCGTCTCCAGGGCGGCGCGCGCCTCCTTGGAGGTCCCGGAGTCGGAGGACCCGCCGGCCGAGGTGCTTGGGGAGGCGCCGCAGGCGGCGGTGATGGCGGTGATCGCCGCGACGATCAGGGGGAGGGCAAGTCTTGGAAGTGAACGCCTTTGTTCTGACACGGTTCTCCTTGGGGAGCGGTGACGGCAGCATTGCCATTCCGGAGCCGGTGGTTGCTGGAATTGAACACAGTGCGCGGCTGCAAGGGAAATTGCGAATCAGCATGAATGTCATCGCGGAACATGATGCATGCGCTCCTGCTGATCCGCGGCTGCCTCGACAGCGATGTCAGGGGTGATTCGGATCCGTTAGCAGGCTTTCCATGACTCCTTCGGGAAGCCGCTTCCTGAGCTGGCCGGAGAATTCGCCGTCGACAAGCACGAACGCCATGTGGGCAACCGCTTGGGAGCGGTTCTCCCAGCGGTGATCAGTGCCCCGCTGTACGACCACGTCCCCTGGCCGCAGCACGGTCTCCGTGTCGTCGAGCACCAGGACGACCTCCCCCTGCAGCACGATGCCGTAGTCGACGGTCTGCGTACGGTGCATCGGTGACACGGCACCCGGTGGGAACTCGTTGATCCTGATCTTCGTCCCGTTCGGGTCGGGCGGTACGGTCAGGGAGATCTGCGTCGGCTCCGGTTCGTCAGGGTCTATACGGGCCGGCGTTTCGCGGGTGTTCCACAGCTCGTGGAAGACCGCGCCGTCCGGTGCGGTCCGCACCACGGGCGGCGGTCCGTCCGAGAGGAACACCGATTTTCCGTTGTCGTCGTGACCGGTGACGACCCGGCGAGAGATCCAGCTCATAAAGCTCACCTTTCAGCGAACGAATGAAATCAGCGTGGTGAATGAATCGGCGCGCTGCCGGAAAAGGGCACAGCGCAGCCCGCCGCCCGGTGCGGAAAACACCGCAGGGCGTCAGAGGCGGAAAAATGCGGAGGGTTTTACACGGCGTCAAGCGCGTCGGTGAACGCCTTGGTGCCGCCGTGTGCCGAGAATCCCCCGTCGACGGTGATCTCGGCGCCGTTGACGTACGCCGACTCATCGGAGAGGAGGTACACCACCAGCGGTGCCACCTCCTCGGGGACCCCGGCCCGGTTCATGGGCGTCATCGACAGATGCGCCTTCACGAACACGGGGTTGGCGTTGGCCATGATCGGTGTGTCGATGTATCCGGGGTGGATGATGTTCGTACGGATCCCCCGGGGAGCCAGCTCCAGCGCCGCGACCTTCGACAGTCCGCGCAGTGCCCACTTGCTGGCGGTGTAGGCGACCGCGTGGTGGGCGACGAGGCCGGCGACCGAACCGACGTTGACGATCGAGCCTCCTTCGCGCATCAGTGGGGCCATGGCCTGCATGCCCAGCAGGGCGCCGGTGGTGTTGACCGCGAAGGCCCTGTTCCAGTCGGCGACGTCGACCTCGCCGAGCCGCGCGCGTACCGGCACACCGGCGTTGTTGACCAGGCCGTGCAGGGGACGGCCGAGTGCCTCCAGCCAGTCGGCGAGAGCGGCCCAGTCGTCGGGTGAGGAGACGTCGAGGTGCCGGTAGCTGACGTCCAGGCCCTGGGCGGTCAGGGAGGCGGCGAGGGCCTCGCCGTCCTCGCCGAGGACGTCGGTGGCGAAGACGGTGGCGCCCTCGCGGGCCGCGGCCTCCGCCTCGGCGGCACCCTGGCCCCGAGCGGCACCGGTGACGACAACGCTTCGGCCTTCCAGACGCCTTCGACTCACGGCTTCCTCCTGTTTCCCGCCTGTGTCCCGTCCGGGCACTCGGCCGTACCCGGCACGGGACTCACGCTAGGAAGCGGAGACGAGATGCGGAAACGGTTGTTGCCGATGGCTGGCATCCGGAGCCGCCATGGCTTGAACGGCGGCAGCGCCGGTCGCCGATGCCCCGGCGGCGGGAGCCGGCATGCCGGGTTCGGCCAGTTCCGCGCCGACACGACGGACCACGCCGCGCAGCCACGTGTGCCCGGGGTCCGTATGGCGCTTGGGATGCCAGTACATTGCCTCGACCAGCGGCAGCTCGTCGGGGAACGGCGCCGGTACGACGGCACAGTGCGCGAAGCCCGCGTACCGGCGGGCCAGCCGCTCCGGCACCATCGCCACCAGATCGGTGCCACTCACCACGAACGGCAGGACACTGAAACCCGGGGTGCTGACCTGGATCCTCGGAGTGATCCCGAGCACCTCCAGCTGACGGTCCGACGGGGTGGGGCTCTTGGCGAATCCGGCCGCGGCGTGCGGCATTTCCGCCAGGTCCCGAAGGCTCAGCCGTCCGTCCACCAGCCGTGGGTTGTCCGGGTCGACGATGCACACGAACCGGTCGCGCAGCACAGCCTCGTTGACCCCGGGCACCCCGTAGCCGAGCGGCGCGATCAGCACGTCGTGGCAGGCCAGATGCGTCTCGCTCGCCAGCTGTCCGGGCGTGGGGTGGAAGTCGATGCGCACGCCCGGCGCTTCCTGCCCGATGACCCGCAGGAGCGGCTCCACCATCACCGTCATCATGTAGTCGGACATGACGGCGGAGAACCGTTGGTCGCTGGTGGCTGGATCGAACCGACGAGTCAGGGACAGGGCCTCCTCGGCCTTCTGCAGGGACGCCTGCACGACGGGCAGGAGGCGCTCCGCGAGCGGCGTCAGCTCGTACTCCCGGCCCACCCGCACCAGCAGCTCGTCGTCGAAGTGTCGGCGCAGCCGCGCCAGCGAGCCGCTCATCGCGGACTGGCTCGTGTTCAGGCGTTCACCCGCCCGGGTGACGTTCTTCTGCTGCAACAGCGCTTCGAGCGCCACCAGCAGGTTGAGGTCGATCGTTCCGAGCCCCATCCGAGTCCCCTTCCGGCAATGTCACCGAACGAGCGCCGAAACGCGGGATTAACCAGGGCGGTGAGCTTAACCGGGAGCAATCAGACACGGAAGGGGTGGCGTGCGGCCGTCACCGAGATCCATACCAGCCATCGGTGCCACGGATAACATTCGCGACGCCACCCGTGGTGCTGGTGCGGTCCGCCGCAGCAGCCCGTGGACGTGTGGTTCTACGGTTCCCGCGCTCAGGGCCGCGGGGTACGCCCGCGCCTGCGGGCCCGGGGCAGGTAGACGTCCTGGCGGCCCGGCACGATCCGGTTGGACACGCTGCCGAGCCGTTCCACGGTCAGCGTCACCACGTCACCCGGGGTGAGCGGGGGCGGGGTCCGCTCGCCGTTGCGGCCCCAGTGCTCCGCCAGGGCGCCCCAGCCACAGGTGCCCGAGCCCAGCAGGTCTCCCGGGCGCACCCAGGTGTCGCGGCTGGCGTAGGCGATCATCTCCTCGAAGGTCCACGAGCAGTTGGCGAGGGTGTCACGGCCGATGAGGTCTCCGTTGACGGTGACGGTCATCTCCAGGTCGAGGAACCCGTCGGGGTCCCTGCGGTCCTCCACCTCGTCCGCGGTCACCAGGAACGGGCCGAGGGTGTTGGCGAAGTCCTTGCCCTTGGAGAAACCCAGCCCGAGGTTCTTCTCCGGTTTCTGCAGGTCACGGGCGGACCAGTCGTTGAACACCAGGTAGCCGACGATGTGGTCCCCGGCCTGCTCGGGCGTGAGGTCCCGCCCGGGCCGGCCGATCACGGCGGCCACCTCCAGCTCGCAGTCGAGCACCGAGCACCCGGCCGGGACCGGCACCTCGTCGTGGGCGCCGTAGGCGGCGTGCGGGTTCGTGAAGTAGAAGTTCGGTGCCCTGTACCACTCCTCTGGGATGTGCTCCAGACCGTCCAGGGCCTTCGAGACGCCCTCGATGTGCGCCTCGAAGCCCACGAAGTCACGGATCGACGGCGGCTTCAGCGGAGGCAGCAACCGGACGTCCTCGACCCGCGGACCGCCGTCCCCGGCCAGGGCCCGCTCGCCCGCCTCCCGCAACGTCCCGTTCTCCAGGAGCGACAGCACCGTGGTGCCGTCCGGCAGCGGGTGGATCACCCCATCCCGGACGACACCCGCGCGCTCGGCGCCTTCGTGCTCGTATGTCGCGAAACGCATCGTGTGTCTCTCCCGTGCTCAGTGGTGGGTGGGGGTGGGTGCCCGCCGGACCGTCCCCAGCAGGTCCATGGCGTTGCCGCCGGCGATCGCGGCCCGGGCCCCCGGGGCCAGCCCCGCGGCGTCCAGGCGCGCCACCGGGTCCTCGACGCCCATGTCGAAGGGATGGTCGGTGCCGAGAACGACACGGTCCGCACCGGCCTCCTCGACCAGGTGGCGCAGTCCCCGGGGCGTGTAGACCAAGGCGTCGAACCACATGCGCCGCAGGTAGGTGCTCGGCGGGTGGGCGCAGCCCCGCGCGTCCTGGCGTACCTGCCATGCGTGGTCGGACCGGCCGATGTACGTGGGCAGGTAGCCGCCGCCGTGCGCGGCGACCAGCTTCAGCCCCGGGAAGCGGTCGAGTGTGCCGCCGAAGATCAGCCGGGACAGCGCGACGGTGGTCTCCACGGGCTGGCCGACGGTGTTGCCGAGGTAGTGGACGGCGAGCCGTTCTCCGAGGGAACAGCCCCACGGGTGGACGAACACCACCGCACCCAGCGCCTCGGCCTTGGCCCACACCGGGTCGTGGGCAGGGTCGGCCAGCTCGCGGCCGTCGACGGAGGTGGAGACGCTGATCCCGTACAGCCCAAGTCCGGTGACCGCCTCCTGAAGCAGCTCCACCGCGAGGTGCGGGTGCTGCAGCGGCACGGTGCCCAGGCCGCACAGCCGCTCCGGAGCCTGCGCGCAGTGCGCGGCGACCGCCTCATTGGTGGTACGGGCCAGGCGCTGCGCGAGGTCCTCGCCGGCCCAGTAGTGGTGCATGGGCATCGGACCGACCACCTGGATGTCGACGCCCATCGCGTCGAGGTCCGCCAGCCTTGCCCGTACGTCGGTCAGCTTGGGCCGCAGCCGGGACAACTGGGCGCGGTTGGCCGCCAGCGACTCGGGCGCGTGCGCCCGCTGCTCGGCTGCGAACTCGGCCGCGAGTCCGTCCGTACCGGCGCACAGCTCGTCCGCTGCGGGGACGGCCAAGTGGCCGTGGAAGTCCACGACAGGCGTGATCATGCCGGGGCCCGCAGCGCGTCGAGGGTCTCGGTCATCAGCCGGGCCGGGTGGGCTCCCGGCGTCTCCGGGTTGATCTCCCACTCGGCCAGCTTCAGGGAGTTCTCCAGCACCATCCGCACACGGGGCATCCGCCGTGCCATGAACGCCTTGAGCGCGATCTCGACCGGGTCGTCACCGACGAGCAGCTCCGCGAGGACCACCGCGTCCTCGGCGCACATCGCCGCGCCCTGCGCGACCAGGGGCGGGCACGCGTGCGCCGCGTCACCGATCACGATCGTCCGCCCCCGGTACCACGGCTCGTCGATCATCACGGTCTCGATCCAGCGGTAGTCGACCGCCGTGTCGTCGGGCAGCGCGGCGATGAGCCTGCCCCAGGTGCCGCCGTATCCCTCGCCGCGTTCACGCAGCAGGGACACCGGGGCGGACGGACCCACCAGAGAGGCGTCCAGGTTCTCGTCCAGCAGGTAGGCGTAGCACTTGTCCGGGGCGATGGGGCTGTAGCCGGCCTTGTAGCGGGGGCCGCCGTAGTAGACCTCGTGGCAGTCCAGCTCGGCCGGGCGGTCGGCGACCACCCGGAAGATGGACATGCCGACCGGGCGCGGCTCGACGGTGATGCCGATCAGGGAGCGCATGTGCGACTTGATGCCGTCCGCGCCGACGACCAGGTCGTAGCTCCCCGTGGTGCCGTCGGTGAAGGTCACCTCCATACGGCTGGTCGACTGTTCCAACCGCTCGACGGTGAGGCCCAGCCGGACGTGCACCCCTTGGGCGTACACCGCGTCGCACAGGGCGTTCTGAAGGTCGGAGCGGAGCGCGCCGGCCGTCGAGGGAAGGTCGGGTCCGCCGGTGTGGGCGACCGCAAGATCGGTGATCAGCTCGCCGTCCGCCTGGCGCAGTCGCAGACCGTCGTAGGGCACCGCCCGGGCGAGCACCTTGTCCAGGACGCCCACCGAGCGCAGCGCCTTCAGCGCGTTGCCCTGGAGGGTGATGCCGTGGCCGACTCCGAACCACCGAGGTGAGATCTCTACCAGGTCGACGTCGACGCCTCGCTGCGTCAGCGCGAGCGACAGCACGCTTCCGGTGATGCCGCCGCCGACGACGAGCACCTTGTCCACTGCCATGGGCATTCCTTGCCGTGTGAGATGAGAGCTATGGGAAGGCCAGTCCGTCAGCCGGTGAAGCGGTCCGCAAGTTCGCTGTAGTGCTCGACGACCGGGGCCTTGTCGAAGTACGGGCCCACCAAGGAACGCCAGCGCTGGAACCGCTCGGAGCTGCGGAAACCGACGGTGTGCGCCTCGACGCTGTCCCAGCCGACGAGCAGCAGGTAGGTCTGCGGCCGCTCCTCGCAGCGCAGCAACTCGGCCCAGCGGAAGCCGTCGGCCTCGGCCAGAACCTTGCGTCCCTCGGCGAAGGCCGCCTCGAACTGCTGCTCCTGGCCGGCCGATACGGCCAGTTCCGCGTGCTCGACGATCACCAGATTCTCCTGACGTTCCGGGTGCGACGGTCCAGCACACCCAACGCCCGCCGTCGGGTCTGCGTTGCATGACCCTCCGTGAGTGGCGACCGCGCGGTCAACGGATTCGGGCATCGCGAATCAGCACGTCATCCATGCCCTACGGCGATGGACCAGCCGGGGACCATGCGCGATCTGGGGTGACGGGCAGTAGTGGCTGAACGTGATGGCTGGCATCGCCGATGACCATTTCCGCCGGGCACTCGCTGATGCCTAGCGTTCCCAGTGGATGCCCTGTCCGCATCCCGTTTCCTGTCACTTCCCCTGTCACCCATGGACGAGGAGTCGCTCGTGCCTGATCGTCTACCCCTGCACGCCGGGCCGTTCGCGCTCGGCACCTTCAGCCGCGATGACGGCGATCCGTTCCCGGGACTGGTCACCGCCACCCGGGTGCGCGATCTGTCGCACGTGGCGGCGTCGGTGCGTGCGCTGGTCGAGGACTGGGACGGGGTGCTGCCGCGGCTGGCCGCTCTCGCCGAGGAACCGCAGACACCGGACGCCGCCTGGCACGACCTGGCCGACCTGCGCGTGCACGCCCCGATCGAGCCCGGCCAGATCCTCCAGTCGGGTGCCAACTACCGGCGTCACGTGGTGGATCTGGTCGCGGCCGAGAAGGAGAGCGTGCACGGGGCCACCCCGGACGCGGCGCGGGCCGACGCCGAGAAGATGATGGACGAACGCGCCCGCAACGGCGTGCCGTACATCTTCCTCGGCTCGCCGCGCGCGATGTGCGGCCCCTACGACGAGGTGGTGCTGCCTGAACTCGGCGAGCGACACGACTGGGAGCTGGAGCTCGCGCTTGTCATCGGCCGTGAAGGGCGGAACATCGCCCCGAAGGACGCGTGGTCGTATGTCGCCGGATACACCATCTGCAACGACATCACGACCCGTGACCGGCTCTACCGCCCGGATCTGAAGGCCATAGGCACCGACTGGTTCACCGCCAAGAACGCCGACACCTTCCTGCCGACCGGGCCGTTCCTGGTGCCGGCCGGCTTCGTCGGCGACTCGTCCGACTTCCGGATCACCCTGCGCCACAACGGAGTCGTACGCCAGGACGAGTCGACGAAGGACATGATCTTCGACATCCCCCGGCTCATCGCCTACGCCTCGACCACCAGCACCCTGCGCCCGGGAGACCTGCTGCTCACCGGCTCGCCGGCCGGCAATGGCGCCCACTGGAACGTGTTCCTGGCGCCCGGCGACGCCATGGAGGCCGAAATCACCGGCCTCGGGCACCAGCGCAACACCGTCAGGAGCATCCGATGACCTCGACTTCTTCCGACGCCTTCCAGCCCATCACACATCTGCGTCACTTCGACCTGGCCGTGCCCGACTTCAACCAGCAGCGCACCTTTTACTCCGAGGTGTGGGGACTGACCGAGATCGCCAACGACAGCGGCATCGCGTTCTTCGCGGCCGAGGGCAGCCCCGAGCAGTACGTCGTCCGCATCCGCAAGGACCAGCGCAAGCGCATGGATCTGGTCGCCTTCGGCGCCGCCTCGGTATCCGATGTCGACGAGCTGGCCGCACGGCTGGGCACCGCGGACGTCCCGCTGGTCAGCGAACCGGGCGCCATGGACACTCCGGGAGGCGGCTACGGCTTTCGGTTCTTCGACCCCGACGGGAGGGTCGTCGAGGTCTCCGCGGACGTGGAGAACAGGGTCCACCGCAAGATCGAGGAGAGGGAGGCGGTCCCGGTCCGGCTCTCGCACTGCGTGGTGAACTCCACCGATCCGGCAGGACTTCGGGACTTCTACGCGCGGCACCTGGGCTTCCGGCTCTCCGACACCCTGTTCTCGCAGCACATGGGTGACCTCATGTACTTCATGCGGTGCAACCCGCTGCACCACTCCTTCGCCATCGCGCGCGGCCCCCATGTCTCCCTGCACCACGCGTCGTTCGAGATGCGCGGAGTGGAGGAGTACATGCGCGGCACCGGACGGGCGCTGCGCGCCGGGACACGGCTGACCTGGGGGCCCGGCCGCCACCTGGCGGGCGACAACACCTTCGCCTACTTCCACGACCCGCACGGCAACACCGTCGAGTACACCACGGAACTCGCCGTCCTGGAGGAGGACCTGTGGCACCCCGGACGGCACGACGTGGACGATCCGCAGACGCAGGACCAGTGGGGCACCGCCGACCCGATGAGCGAGTCGGTGGCCAAGGAACAGTTCAACGACCCTGACGTGCTGTTCGAGGCCCCGCCCGTGTGACCGGGATGTGATCAGCACCCGCCGCCCCCTCTGGCCAAACGCCCCCCGAAGCATCCGAGAAAGGCGCCACCATGGCGAAGACATTTCTGAAGACCGCCGTTTCCGAGGAACAGGTCGCCGTCGATCTGAACGCCGTGCGCGCCACGGTCACCGACGTCATCGCGGACATCCGCGAACGCGGCGACACGGCGGTGCGCGAGTACTCCGAGAAGTTCGACGGATGGAGCCCGGAGTCCTTCCGGCTGTCACCGGAGCAGATCGAGGAGATCGTCTCCTCGGTGCCCGCCCAGGTCATCGAGGACATCCGCTTCGTGCAGGAGCAGGTGCGCACGTTCGCCCGCCACCAACTCAACTCCCTGGGCGAGTTCGAGGTGGAGACCCTGCCCGGCGTGAAGCTCGGTCAGAAGCACATCCCCGTCCAGGCCGCGGGCGCCTACATCCCCGGGGGCCGCTACCCGCTGACCGCCTCCGCCCACATGACCATCGTCACGGCGAAGGTCGCGGGCGTGCCCCGGGTCGTCGCCTGCACCCCGCCGATCCGCGGCGAGGTCCCCGCCGCGACCGTCGCCGCCGCGCACCTGGCGGGCGCCGACGAGATCTGGCTGCTCGGCGGTGTCCAGGCCGTCGCCGCGATGGCCGCCGGTACCGACACCATGCGACCGGTGGACCTGATCGCCGGGCCGGGCAACGCGTACGTCGCCGAGGCCAAGCGGCAGTTGTTCGGCGAGATCGGCATCGACCTGTTCGCCGGCCCCACCGAGATCCTGGTGCTGGCCGACGCTGATGCCGACCCGTTCATCTGCGCCGTCGACCTGCTCTCCCAGGCCGAGCACGGCCCCGACTCCCCCGCCGTGCTGATCACCACCTCCCGCGAGGTGGGCGAGCGGACCATCGCCGAGGTGGAGCGGCTGCTGCCCGGCATGCCGACAAAGGACTTCGCGGAGCCGGCGTGGCGGGACCACGGCCAGGTGATCGTGGTGGACTCCGTGGACGAGCTGTACACGCTGGCCGACGAGTTCGCGTACGAGCACGTGGAGGTGCTCACCGCCGACCCGCGCGAGGCATTGGAGCGAATGACCCAGTACGGTGCGCTGTTCCTCGGCGAGGGCACCTGCGTGTCCTTCGGCGACAAGGTCATCGGCACCAACCATGTGCTGCCCACGCGCGGCGCCGCCCGCTACACCGGCGGTCTGTGGGTCGGCAAGTACCTCAAGACGGTGACTTACCAGGAGGTCACGGACACCGAGTCGCAGGCCCTGCTGGGCCGGCTCTGCGGCCGGGCCGCCCGGATCGAGCTGTTCGAGGGACACGCCCGGTCCGGCGACGTACGGGCCGCCAAGGCCGCGGGAGACGAACTGCCCTGGGCGGTGCGGGCATGACCACCCTGCCCCTGCGGGACCGTACGGCACTGGTCACCGGCGGAGGGGGCCCGCTCGGGCGGGCCTTCTCCCTCGCGCTCGCACAGGCCGGGGCCCGGGTGATCCTCGTCGGCCGCAACGCGCAGGCCCTCTCCGGTGCGGCTCGCCGTGTGGCCATGGAGGGTGGCACGGCCCGCACCGCGGTGTGCGACGTGTCGGACCCGGCGTCGGTCACGGCACTCACGGACACGCTCGCCGAGGAGGACATCTCCGTCCTGGTCAACAACGCGGGCGTCGCGGGCCCGGTGAAGCCTCTCACCGAGGTCGAACCCGACGAGTGGGACGGGGTCTTCTCCGCGAACGTACGCGGTGTCTACCTGATGTGCCGGGCCTTCCTTCCCTCGATGATCGGGGCCGGCCGTGGTGACATCGTCAACATCGCCTCGGTCAGCGGCAAACGCCCCCTCCTCAACCGCACCCCCTACACGGCCTCCAAGATGGCCCTGCTGGGCCTGACCCGCACCCTCGCCGCTGAGGTCGGACCCCACGGTGTCGCCGTCAACTCCCTCTCCCCCGGCCCGGTGCGCGGCCCGCGCATGGACCGCAACTTCCGGCTGGAGGCCGAACTGACGGGCAGCACACCGGAAGAGGCCGAGCGGGCGTTCGCGTCACGGGCGGCCCTGGGCAGATTGGTGGAGGAGGACGAGGTGGCGAAGGCCCTGGTGGCGCTGCTCGCCATGCCCGGACTCTGCGGCGCGGACATCGACCTCTCCGCCGGCATGATCGCCCCCTCGTGACCCACGGCTCCGGCCCCGCCGTACACACGTGGCCCCGTCCTGCCCGACGGGGAACGCATCGTCCTCAACCTGCACCGCGCGCCTATGCCGAGACCACCGGCCACCCCTTCGACCTGCCCCAGGCACTCACCGACGCGATCATCTGCAACTCGGGCCCCCTCCACACCCAGGTCTGACCGGCGTCGGCCTACCTCACGACGCGCGCATTGCCCCACCACCGTTCGAGCCCCCTTCCCGAGCTGGCGGGCATCCCTCCGTCGTGCGGGCCTCAGGTGAGGGCCTATCAGGAATCAGTACTCCGGCGATTTGGTGAGCTATCCCGCGGTTCGCCGGCACTTCGTCGTCGGTAGTGGCTGCGTCGGGCTGCCGCCTGGTGGCGTCGGCGCCAGTTGGACCAGTGCAGCAGCCTGGCCACGGTCACGGCTGGTGGGGCGAAGACGGCGACGAGTAAGTGTCGGATCTCCGGGACGGTCAGCGTGATCGGATCGCGGCTGCGGATGAAGCGGTTCGTGTCTGCGGGCAGTTCGGGGGCCGCGCCGGCGGCGAGGGCGGTGAGGAAGGCCAGGGCGAGCATGGCGAGGGTGATGTGCCGGTGCCATGAGGTCCAGTGCCTGACCTGGTAGTGGTCGAGTCCGACCTGGCTCTTGGCGGCCTGGAAGCACTCCTCGACGCTCCAGCGGGCACCGGCGACCCGGACCAGTTCGGACAGGGGCACTTCGGTGGGTGACCAGCACAGGTAGAAGGCGAGTTCACCGGTGGACCGGTTACGTTGGATGAGCAGGTGCCGATGACTGCTGGTGCCGATGTGGATCCAGGCCCAGTCGTAGTATCGCGGGCCTTTCGCGCCGTTTCCGGCACTCTGACGGTGCCAGGCGGTGGCGGGCAGACGGCTGGCGACGGTATCGGCGCGGACGGGAGTACGGCCGTTGTTGATCTTCACCCGCATCGAGCAGGCGACGGCCAGGACGTAGCCGGTGCCGCGTGCCTCAAGGGCGGCGCGGAGCTGGGGGTCCTGCCCGTAGGCTTCGTCGCCGGTCACCCAGGAGGCGGTGATCCCGGCGTCCAGCGCAGCGGCGATCATCTCCGAGGCCAGACGGGGCTTGGTGGCGAACTGCACCGTCTCGGGTATCCCGGCCCCGGTGCGGCGTTCTGAGTCATTGGACCAGGAGTGTTCGGGGAGGTAGAGGCGCCGGTCGATCAGGGTCCGTCCCCGGCGGGTGGCCAGGGCGAGGAACACGCCGACCTGGGCGTTTTCGATGCGTCCCGCGGTGCCGGTGTACTGTCTTTGCACTCCTGCCGAAGACCGGCCCTTCTTCAGGAAGCCGGTCTCGTCGACAACGAGAACGCTGCCGTCAGTACCGAGGTGTTCGGCGGCGTAGGCGCGCAAGTCGTCGCGGACAGCATCGGCGTCCCAGCGGGCGTAGCGCAGCAGACGCCGCATCGGCCCAGGCCGCGTATGGCCCGCCTGCTCGGCCAGTTGCCAGCAGTTTTTGCGTTCGACGCTCGACAGCAGCCCGAGCAGGTAGGCGCGGGCCGCGGCCCGGGGCTCAACTCGCTTGAATTTGCCCGCGATCCGAGCCATGGCCTGGTCGAACATCGCCTGCCAGCGGGCAGGGTCTACGCTATGGCCTGCGGCCATTACACGATCTTCAGGAGTCCACACAACCCCCGATGATCACGCGGTGGCCGCCCCTGTTCCCAGCTGGGCCCGCGACAAGATCGCGAAGTGAGACTGGAGTATTAGGCGATGACGAAGGCCAGCAGGCGCTCGCCCTCCCATACATCACGGGGGAGGGAAAGACCGAACTGGGTCTCTATGATCGCCAGTGTGTGCCGGTCCCGGTCCCGGTAGGACTCGTCTTGCGGCCGTGCGTACTCGCCGTCGGAGTGCAGCACCCCGGCCGCGACCAGCTCAGGTAGCAGGAGGTCTGGCTGGACGCCCCACCGCCAGCACTCCTCCCCGATCCCAAAGCTACAGACGTCCACGCCGTCTCTTGCATAGGAGAACATCGCCGGCGGATGGTCCACGGAAGGGTGGAGGTGAACCACCTCCACCCCGTTCCGGGAAATGTCGACGAGTCGTTGCGCACCGTCCCCCAGCCCGTATTCAACGGCGAAGGACCACCCACCGTGCGCACCGACGCGCACGACATCATCGTCGGCCGTCGACAGGTCGAGAACCATGTTCCATGCCTCAGAGTCCGTGATCGGCGAAACGACGGAACCACGTACGCCGCCCATACGCAGGCCCAGCTCCTCGGGCGTGACGCCCCGTGCAAAAACCACGCTGTGTTGCCAGTCATCTTGCTCTACGAGCCACTGAATGCCGCCACGCACGACGCTCATCCTCCCCCGGCACACGCTGTGCCCTCGTATGTTTCGAGCGATTGATCACCTTAGCCAGAGGGTGTGACAGGCCCCACCGCCACAAGATCTGATCTGGTGATCAGCCTCCACCGTCACGGAATATCCGCCACAGCCTTGAAAACGGCCAGCGGTGCTCTTCGCCTCAGTTCGTTGGCAGTTGAAGCATGTGGGGAGGGTGGGGTTCGAGGAGCACTGTGTGGGCCCGCCGACCGTCAGGTCGGCGGGCCCGGTGATCAGTGACGGTCGGTGGATGACAGTCATGGGGTCCTTCGCAGTGGAACGATGTCGGGGCTGGTGGTGGGGACGGAGGGTCGGGCGGCCTCGGGGGTCGCGAGGAGTGCGACGATGGTGACCGGCTGGTGACAGTGCGGACAGTTCCGGGCCGCGGTGGGTTGCAGCGGATCACGTTCCGCGGCGGGCTGACGCGACGGGGATCGGCTGAGAGATCTGGGTGGAGGCGGCAGCTCGGGCAGCGGTGGCAAGGTTGTGGTTTCGCCGAGGCGGCGGGCCCGGTCTTCATCTCGGGCCTGGTGGCGTCTGCGTTCAGCGACTTTGCGGCAGCTTGGGGAACAGTAGATCTGGCGGGTGGTCTTGAGGGCTTCGAAGAGGCCGTCGCAGACGGGACAGATGCGCCTTTCCCGAACGTCATCGCTGGTGCGGGCGGTGGCGCGACATTCCTCGGAGCAGTAGGTCCGTCGGCGGGCGACCGTGGTCGTGAACTCGCTCTCGCAGACCGGGCAGGTCTGTTGGGCTGGTTTCCTGTTGCGGTTGGTTTCCTTGCAGGTGGGTGAGCAGAAGACCCGCCGACTCGTCGCGGTGGCGACGGTGAAGACGGTCTCGCAGACCGGGCAGTGACGAGCCATGTCGGCTTCGGCCTCGGTGGTGTCGCGAATGGGGTCAGGAGGCACGGGCGTTCACCCCGGCTCGGATGGCTTCGGCCTGGTTCTGGTGGCCGCGCAGCCGGTAGGAGGGGCCGTCGATGCCTGCGAGAGCGGACCGGTGCAGGAGCCGATCGAGAGTCGCGGCGGCGACCGTTGCGTCGCCGAAGGCACCGGCCCGGTCGGCGATCCCGACGTTGGTCGTCAGGATCGTGCTCGATTTCAGATACCGCTGGTTGATCACCTGGAACGGGCAGCGGGAGGTAGCCCAGCTCGTCGATGATCAGGAGCTTGGGGCCGGCGAAGAAGTTCACGCAGGTCTTCCAGCGGCCCTCAAGGGCCGCCTTGGCGACCAGGCACAGCGCGAGCAGGGAGCCCAGACGGTAGCGGCGGCCTCGGGCCCGGCGGGGATCGGGTATCCGACCCAACACGTCCGCCAGGCAGGTGAGCCGCGGCAGTTCCGGATCCGGGCAGGTGGAGTCGAAGTCTGCGCAGTGGCGCCGCAGGACACCGATCAGGGAAGACGACATGCGAACGCGACCCCTGTTCATGATCAAAGGCTTCTACAACCCTGATCATCAGGAGTCGTGTTCACTGCTTCCAGTCAGGCCATTCGGTCACCGCTCGCTCTAGCGGGGTGAACCGCTCACCACGTCACCTGCGAGCGCATCCGTCCTGGCTGCTCACGCCGCAGTGAACCGTTCAGCGGCATCCCAGAGTTCGCCTTCACGCCGTGGATTGTAGGACTCCTCCGACGAGCGGTCCACACGGCTGCGGTCGACGTAGGAGCCGGTCGGCGCCTGGGGCGTGCCGAGGACGACGTCAGCGAGGTAGCGGCCCGCGGCGTTGCGGCTGGTGGCGAACGGGGTGAGGGTCATCACCGGCAGGATGCGCCGCATCGCGAACCGGGAGACGGGGTCGGCGTTGCGGGCGAGGCCGGTGCCGGGGACGAAGCCCGGGTTGTAGGCGACGGCGTCGATCCCGGCCGGAAGGCGGCGCGCGTACTCGTGCACGAGGTAGATCGCGGCCAGCTTGCTCGTCGAGTACGCGGTGCGCCCGGCGACCACGGTGTCCGGGTTGGGGAAGGCGCCGGTGCGGGCGAGGACGTCCGGGGACTTCCAGGCCGGGCCGGGAACCATGCCCATGTTGTGCTTGAAGTCGCCGAAGTGGGTGTCGCTGGCGGTGATCACGATCCGGGCGGGAGCGGCGAAGCGGTCCTGGAGCAGGCGGACGAACAGGTGGTTGGCGAGCACGTTGACCGTGAAGGTGGACTCGAACCCGTCGGGTGTCTCGGTGAGCGCGTTCGTGTACTGCATGCCCGCGTTGCCCACGAAGCCGCGCAGCGGCGGGAGGTCACCGCGATCGAGCCGGTCACGGATCTCGGTGGCGGCCGAGCGGACGCGGTCCAGCGAGCCGAGGTCCGCTCAGACGTGCGAGACCGTGTGCCCGCCCGTAGCGAGTTCCGCAGCGAGCTGTGCGCCGGAGGATCCGCGGGCGACGACGAGGAGGTGCACGTCCGGCGACCGGTGCACGATCTGCCCGGCGGCGACGCGGCCGATCCCGCGGCTCGCGCCCGTCATCACGATGGTGTCCTTCATGGAAGGCTCCTTCACTGCTTGGCCGATGGCGTCCGGCTCGGTCACACGTCCACGTTCACCGCTCGCGCCACCGCCAACCAGTGCCGTCCCCGTCACTAGGACTGGCAGTACCCAGGCTCACCCTGGGCCGCGCGGCGAGAATGAACCCATGGCTTCCTCCCGCTCCGCTTTCGGCACCCTCGTGCGCGCCTGGCGAGACCGTCTCGCTCCGGCCGATGCCGGCTTCGCCGTGACGGACGGCCGTCGTGCCCCAGCGCTACGACTCCTGATCGGGCGTCCGGAAAGGGATACCGGCTTGCCGGTGCGACGGACCGGCCGCGGCCGGCTTTGCTGCGCGCCTGGACCTCGTGCGGGCCGCCTCACGCGCGCGTACGGACCCGTCGCCGGCGGCTGTGCTCGGGCAGGCTGTCTGTAACTGGCTGTTCTCTATCAGGCCCTGTGGTCGGTGGGGTTCGAACAGAGGCCTGGTTCGGTCGAGTTGTCGGGTGCGGAGGCATGGAAGAAGGGCCTCTTGGTAGCTCGCGGAGGTCGAGTCCAGCGAGAAGCAGGAGGCCCTGTTGTCGAAGTTTCGCGTGGTCACGGTTGCCGAGTCCAGTTCGTCCACTCGTGGGTGTGACTGTCTCGCCCACAGGTTCGGTAACGCGGTCGACCGGCCAGATCGCCGACCTCGGTACGGCTCGGACATGAGCGATGCCGAGTGGGTTCTGGTGCGGGATCTGCTGCCGGTGCCGCCCCGGCCGGCCGGCCGGGGCGGCCGACCGGAGGGCTACTGCCACCGTCAGATGATCGATGCGGTGCGCTACCTCGTCGACAGCGGCATCAAGTGGCGGGCGATGCCGTCCGACTTCCCGCCCTGGCCGCGCGTCTACGCCTTCTTCGCCCGCTGGCGGGATACGGGGCTGGTGAGCGAACTGCATGAGCGTCTGCACCAGGCAGTCCGCCGGGCGGAGGGCCGTGAACCGGACCCGAGTGCAGCCGTGGTGGACTCGCAGTCGGTGAAGGCGGACGCCACCGTCGCCCACACCTCGCGGGGTTTCGACGCCGGGAAGAGGATCAACGGGCGCAAGCGGCATCTGCTCACCGACCCCCTCGGGCTTCTCCTGTCCGTGCTGGTCACGCCGGCGTCCACGACCGATCGGGACGCCGCCCGGGCACTTCTGCCAGCGGCAGCCGGCCGCTTCCGGCGGCTGGCGCGGGTCTGGGCCGACGGCGGCTACACCGGCCACCTCACCGACTGGACCACCGCCCACCTCGGGATCGTCCTCGAGGTCGTCCGCCGCCGCGAGGACGTCCGCGGCTTCCAGGCACTGCCCCGCCGCTGGGTCGTCGAAAGATCCTTCGCCTGGCTCCTGCGCAGCCGACGCCTGGTCCGGGACTACCCCGATGCGGCACCGCTCGTCGCGGTCCTACCGGCTTCCTCTGCGGCGAATCGCCGACCACCGCAGCGGGCGCTTCGTCTTCGGCCAGCGCTTCCAGATACTGCTCGAGGCCGATCACCCGGTGCCTGAGTACCTCTTGGGCGTCCGCCAAGTCCGTCCGCACCCGTTCCAGTTCGGCTTCGAGCTCCTCCACCCGCACCACTGCGGCCTTCCGCCGCGCTTCCAGAACCGCCCGCATCGATCCAGAACCGCCCGCATCGACGGCATCCGCCACCCCATAACACCTCGGCCGGCACCGAGCCGAGACTTCCGCGTCAGCTGCAATCTCATGTCTGACCAGCGGAATCCGCACACAAGGTTCGGAAAGAGAACGACCTCTCAGTCGATGTCGTGGACGTTGTGCTCAAGCAGGTCGGACGCATACCCGGCTGTGGCACGGCACGCCATGACCGCGCTTGCCGTCAGGACCCGTTTGTCCCCACGCACCCGGGTTACCCGCTCGACAGGGCAGGGGCGCGCCGTCGCCCCTTTCTTCTGCCGCTCCGTCGATGTGAGCGTCAACTCAGGCCCGACGGCACCACCATCGCCGTCCCGGTGAGTCGGTCCCCGCCCGCTCGGGGCGCCCCCCGGCCGGTCCCGTGGCCCGAGGCGGTGGGTCCCCGGCCGGGAGCGGGCAGGCACGAGCCCTGCCACGCGGACGGAAAACGCAAGGAAAGAGAGGTACGTCCCCATGGAGAAGCCCGCACAGCAGCAACAGCCTCCGGGCGCCGAGGCCGCCCTGCGGCCCCGGGCCGACCACGGTGAGCACAGCTACCGCGGATCGGGCCGACTGGCCGGGAAGACAGCCCTGATCACCGGGGGCGACAGCGGCATCGGCAAGGCCGTCGCGATCGCCTACGCCCGCGAGGGCGCTGACGTTCTCATCTCGTACCTGAACGAGGAGGACGACGACGCCCGCGACACGGCGCGCTGGGTGGAGGAGGCCGGCCGCAAGGCGGTCCTGTTGCCGGGCGACCTGTCCGATCCGGCCCACTGCCGAGAGGTGGTGACACGGGCCGTCGAGGAGTTCGGCCGCATCGACGTCCTGGTCAGCAACGCGGCGTTCCAAATGTTCCGCGACTCGATCGAGGAGATCCCCGACGAGGAGTGGGACCACACGCTGGCGACCAACCTCAGTGCCATGTTCCACCTCTGCAAGGCGGCTGTGCCGCACATGAAGCCGGGGGCGTCGATCATCGCGTCCAGTTCGGTGAACTCCGACACGCCGCCGCCTGGCCTGCTCGCGTACAACGCGACGAAGGCGGGCATCGCCAACATGGTCGGCTCTCTGTCCCAGTCGCTCGCGGAGCGAGGCATCCGGGTCAACAGCGTCGCCCCCGGGCCCATCTGGACGCCGCTGATCCCCGCCACGATGCCGGCCGAACAGGTCGAGGACTTCGGCGGACAGACGCCACTGGGACGAGCCGGACAGCCCGCCGAACTCGCCCCCGTGTACGTCATGCTCGCCTCCGACGAGGCCGCCTACGTCTCGGGTGCGCGCATCGCCGTCACCGGCGGCCAGCCCATCCTCTGACGTTCATTTTCTGACGCATCATCAGGAATTAGGAGCGACTCGTGGACTGGTACCCCTTGCGGCTGACCACCCCGGTCAAGCAGCACGTCTTCGGCGGCCGGGCACTCGCCGAACGGCTGGGTCGTACCGGCCTGCCCGACGGCCCGGTCGCCGAGACCTGGGAGGTCAGCGATGTGGACGGCGAGGGAGCGCGGGTCGCGGACGGCTCGCTGGCCGGACGCCCGCTGCGCCGGCTCGTCGAGGACCACCCCGACGAACTCGTGGGGCGCGGGTGGCGCGGCCCGCGATTCCCGGTGCTGACCAAGTTCATCGACGCCACCGGCGCCCTCCCGGTCCATCTTCACGCCGACGACGAAACGGCGCGCCGGCTGGAGGGCGAGCCCCACGGCAAGACCGAGGCGTGGCACGTCCTCGACGCGGCCCCGGGGGCCACCGCACTGGTGGGGGTGAAGGCCGGTGTGGACCGGGACACGCTGCACCGGGCCCTGCTCGCCCAGGACTTCGACGCGGTCATGCGCCGGCTTCCGGTGCGGGCCGGGCAGACCGTCTACGTACCCGGCGGCACCCTGCACAGTTTCGGCCCCGGCATCCTGGTCCACGAGATCGAGCAGACGTCCGACATCCAGCAGCACGCCATGCGCCGGCGCATGGAGGACGGCTCGGAACTGGACGACGAGGAGTGGCACAGCAACCTCGGGCGGCTCCTCGACGAGTGGCGTCCTGGAGCACGCCCCGAGTTCCACTCCGGCTTGAGCGTCCAGGTCGACGACGCGGTGGAGCGCACCGTGCTGTGCGCCGGCCCGTACTTCGCCCTGGAGCGGTGGCGGGCGGGCACCACAGCCCCGCTGGTGCACGACTTCTCCACCGCGCTGGTCGTCAGCAACGCCGGTGCCCCGGTCACCGTGGAGTCCGGTGGCCGGTCCGAGCGGCTCGGGCGCGCCCGGAGCCTGCTGCTGCCGGCCGCGCTGGGCCGCGTACGCATCCACGGGCCCGCCGATGTCCTCCTCGGCTACCTGCCCGACCTGAAGCAGGACATCCGCACGCCGCTGCTCGCGTCGGGGCACGGGGCCGCCGCCGTGGCCGCGCTCGGTGAGGGCCTTTCGCCGGTGCCGCCGGGGCCGGGCGCGGGGCGGCACTGAGACGAGCACTCCGGGAAACAACCCGGCGCCCCAGCGCTGACGCGTACACCGTGCGGCGCAACACACCCACGTCGAAGGAGAGCCATGGGCGACATCACCACCAGCGACGGCGTCACGATCCACTACGAGGACCAGGGCTGCGGCCCCCCTCTCGTCCTGATCCACGGCTGGGGGTTCAGCGGCCGCTTCTTCACCCGCAACCTGGACGCCCTCGCCGAACACGCCCGCGTCATCACCGTCGATCTGCGCGGTCACGGCGACTCCGGCAAACCCCGCCATGGCTACCGGGTGTCGAGGCTGGCCAAGGACCTGTTCGACCTCCTCGAAGCACTCGACCTGCGCGAGGTCACCGTCCTGGGCTGGTCACTGGGCTGCCCGGTCATCTGGAGCTATCTGGAACTGTTCGGCAGCCACCGCTTGGCCCGCGCGGTGTACGTCGAGCAGGCACCCCGCCAGTACTACGCACCGGACTGGAAGCACGCACACGCCACCTGCTACGACGAACCCTCCCTGGCCGCCCTGCAGACGCAGCTCACCTGCGATCCCCCGGCCTTCGACGAGGACCAGATCGACACCATCCTCGCCACCGAACCCACGCCGCAGGAACGGGAGTCGCTGTTGGCCGAGATGGCCAAGTCACCCCCGTACGCACGCAACGCGCTGATGGCCGACCACACCCGCCACGACTGGCG
Organism: Streptomyces sp. NPDC043427; assembly: GCF_056436655.1. Classification (NCBI taxonomy): domain Bacteria; kingdom Bacillati; phylum Actinomycetota; class Actinomycetes; order Kitasatosporales; family Streptomycetaceae; genus Streptomyces; species Streptomyces sp. NPDC043427. Next base: position 84,000 of record NZ_JBWKCC010000034.1, read on the forward strand.
CGACCTGCTGCCCACGATCCGGTTGCCCAGCCTGGTCCTGGTGGCACGTCAGGACCAGGTGTTCCCCTGGCAGGGCCCGGCCTGGGTCGGCGAGGCGATCCCGGGTGCCCGGACCGTCTTCTTCGAGCACAGCGGCCACGCGCTCTTCTTCGACGAGCCGGAGAAGTTCCACCGGACGGTCACCGGCTTCCTGACCGACAGCAGGAACGACACGGAGGTACTCGTATGAACAGCCCCGCACCTCCGTTCGCCTTCCCCTACGGCGTCAACCAGTTCACCACCATGCCCTGGTCCTTCGAGGAGGACCTGACGCGCTACGCCGACCTCGGTGTCGAAGCGATCGAGCTGTGCGAGACCAAGCTCCACCACGACCATGACCTCGCCAAGGCGCAACTCGCCTCGGTCGCCGGTACGGGACTGCCGATCAGCTCGGTCCAGCCCGTCGTACGGACCGTGTTCCCCAGCGAGACCCAGCCGGACCCCGTCGGCCGGCGCGACCGGCTGGCCCGCTTCCGCCGCAGCATAGAGCTGATCGCACCGTTCGCCCCGGGTGCGGTCTTCGTCACCAACACCGGGCCGGCGCCCGACGGAAACCTGCACGAGGCGATCCACCATGTCGTCACCCATCACCGCGAACTGGCGGACATCGCCGCCGACCACGGCGTACGCATCGCGCTGGAGCCCCTCAACCCCGTCCTGCTGAACGCGGAGACCGCCATCTGGACCTACCGGCAGGCGCTCGACATCGTCCAGGAGGCCGACCGGGAGAACGTGGGCGTCTGCCTCGACCTGTGGAACCTGTGGCAGGATCCGGACCTCGTCCCCCGCCTCGCCGACGCTCCCGACCGCCTGTTCCTGCTCCAGGTCAGCGACTGGCGCACACCCCGCTCGCGGATGGACCGGCGCAGCGTCGGCACCGGCGACATCCCGGTGGGCCAATTGCTGCACGCCGCCCACGGTGTGGGCTACCGCGGCCCCTGCGTCCTGGAGATCTTCTCCGACAAGGTGCCGGACTCGCTCTACGAGACGGACCTGGACGATCTCCTGCGCGCCAACCGGACGGCCCTCGAGTCGGCCTGGCGAACCGGCTGAGCCCGGGCGCGAGCGGCCGTTCCCGACCTCAGCCCAGCGTCCGGGTCCTCGATCCTGGCGTGCCCATGCCGTTCTCCAGCGGCCGAAGGACCCGCCGCTACCGGGAGCCGAGCAACGCACCGAGGCAGCGGCACACCAGCGGCACCCGTCCCAGGCCGCTGGCCAGTCGTCAGCGGCCTGGGGGATCCGCAGCCGTCAGGATACGGGCGACGGTCGGGAACGGATCACGCCGGTACCAGCCGCCATTACTGGTTGGCGCCGTCGGCGGTGTACTGCACGGCCTTCGCCCCCGTCGCCGGTGTCCCAGCCGTACACGTCCGCCACGAGCCCGCTGTCGTGGCGGACGATGGTGCAGTACCTGTCGCCGGTCGGTCGCAGGTACCACTGCTGGTTGGTGCCGCCGGTGGATGTCCACTGCTGAAGCTGCAGCCCGACGGTCGAGGAGGAGCCGTTCACATCGAGCGCTTTGCCGCTGGGGACGTAGCTCAGTGTGTACGCGCCGCCGGGGGCGGTAGCCGCAGGCCTGAAGCGGCCCTGCGCAGTGCAGCGGGCCACGATTGCATCGCGTTCCACGGCCAGGAACTGGTGAACCTGGCGCACCTTGCGCGGCGGCAGGAACACCCGGCGGACTTTGCGCGGCTTGGCCACCGCCCCTGCCACCCTGAACTCCCCCGGCCCGCCCGGCGGGGGCACCTCAGGCACCAGCAGGCAGGCCCCCTCGCCCAGCCGCATCCCGCTGCGAACAAGACCATCGGCGAACAGAGCGTTGCGCTCACCATGCCGCCCCCGCCACGCCGGATCAGCGCCGCCTTCCGGCAACTCCCCACGGAGTCCCGCGTTCCGCCACAACAGGTAGTCCTCGAAGGACACGAACCGCAACGGCTCGTCCTGCGGATCTGACTCCACCTCGGCGTTCACGTGGACCCGGCGAGGGCCGGCCGGCGTCATCACCGTCTTGTCGACATACCGGAACGGAGCCCGCTTCAGCAGCCCTGCATCCAGTGACCACGCCACCCACTTGTCCAGCGCCGCCACCGCCCGGTTCCACGTCCCCACCGGCACAGCACCCGGCCCGCCACTCCACAACCGCACCCGCTCATAAGCCCGCAGGTCATCGGCGTCGCACGCCCAAATCGACTGCCATACCGCGACGTCTCCAGAAACCAGGCGGTGAGCAGCACGGTCGCCGGGTTACTCGCTCCGGCCCGGCACGGTCATCCGTGGACGGGCTGGTCGGTCTCCGCCGGGTGGGGCAGCCGGGTGACACTGGACGTCACGCGGGCGGAACCCGAGCTGGTGGTGGAAGTCGGCGTCGATGTCGCCCGTGATGCCTCCGGCCGGTGGCGCCACCCCGCAGGCCTGCACCGTGCCCGCCCCGTCCTTTCCCCTGCCGACGTCTCCCGCTGGACCTCGCCGCCGCGCTGACGGCGGCACAGGCGCGGCAGCCCCGGCCCACGCGCAACCGCGAGCGACGCCTCGGTCCCCGGCCGCGGCCGCGCCGCCCATCCCGCCCATCCCGCCCCTCCCTCATCCTCAACTCCAGCCAGGGCATGGGCGAAGGGGTGCGCAACGGGGATGTCAGCGGCCCGACCACGCCGTACGCCTGTAGTGACCTGGGCAGACTCCAGGGCGTTGCGGAGGCCGGCGCAACACCTACCGCAACACTTCGCGCAACATCTATCGCAACACCTAACTTGATCTTTAACCTTCGGCGTCGAATGGTGTGTCGAACTTGATCACTCGGTCCGGTAACTGCGGTACGTAGAAGCGGCCTTCGTCTGAACATGTGCTCCGACCAAGGAACACACACGTCCAGCACGAAGGCCGTGATGATGAGTCTGCTGCATCGCGATGCCCGGCAGGAGGCGTTGGCAGGGCGCTGTCACGTTGTTGGGTGGGTAGGTGTCTGATGGTGCGTCGCGGCGTGGTGAGCCCGGTTCCGGGCTGCGCTCAGGCCGCGGTGGCGAGGCCGGCGACTCCGGTGATCTGCTCCCAGATTGCGAAGCGGACGGTCATCTCGGCGCAGTAGTCGTGTGCGGGCAGCAGATGGCGGCGGGGCCGGAAGTGGGGCGAGATACCGCTGAATGCGGACAGGAACCGCTGGGCTGCGCCGGTGCTTCGGAAGCCTTTCATCGCGCGTTCGCGCTGCCTGGTTGGCTGGTGGCTGTTCTCGGCCCGGTTGTTCAGGTATTTCGACTGCCGGTGCTCGACGCAGGGCATGACCTCGCGGTGGGCCGCGCTGTAGGAGCGGAGCTTGTCGGTGACGACCACCCGCGGCACCGCGCCTGCCGTCTTGAGGAGTCGGCGGAAGAATCGCTTCGCCGCGGTCTTGTCCCGCCGGTTCTGCACCAGGATGTCCAGCACCATGCCGTCCTGGTCGACAGCCCGCCAGAGGTATTTCTGCGCGCCGTTGGTCTTGATGAAGACCTCGTCCAGGTGCCACTTGTCACCGGGCCGTGGCTGCCTGCGGCGCAGCGCGTTGGCGTAGGCCTGGCCGAACTTGCCGCACCAGCGTCGCACCGTCTCGTAGGAGACGACGATCCCGCGCTCGAGCATCAGCTCCTCGACCTCGCGGAACGACAGCGGGAAGCGGTGATACATCCACACACAGTGGGAGATGACCTCGACCGGGTACCGGTGACCTTTGTACGACGGCGACACGGCCCCCACGACAGCCCCCTCCAACACGATCAACCAGAAGATCATCCCACCAACGTGACAGCGCCCCTGGATGGGGTACATCCCTTGGATGTTGATCACGTCGTGGCCCTCGTGTCCCGGAATGCCGACGTCGATGCCCAGGTAGTCGTCTCTGTCGAGGACCAGCGGCGCGAACACGCAGAATGCCGTCATCTCTGACTCGGGCACGATGCGCTCACCGAAGTTGATCGTGCTGCCGCAACTGAATGGGCAGTTCCACGGAGCTGCTCGGCGAGGAAGCCTACGGCGGGGCCCAGATCACGTTGGTCGAGTTCACGCTGAGGCAGAGTTCCGGCGAGCCGTGCTGCCAATCGGGATGCTCCGCCAGCGACAAGCCGTAGGTGAGCGCCGTGAGAAGCCCGTCCGGCAGGTTGTCGTAAACGATCTCCGTCACGCCCCGCAGCCCCTGCTTGGTCGACTCGACAGGGAAGAAGCGGGGCTCCCTTCCTCCGGAAAGTCGATCAAGATGGGCGAGGTACTTCTCAACGCGACTGGCCATGTGTCCAGCCTGCACGATCGCTCACCGGCGCACGCCACCGGGGCCGTCACCAGTCACGCTCCGCAACAGGTCCACAGCTTGTCATTTAAGGTCCGGCGTCGAACGCGGCTCGAACTTGGTCGGCGTTTTCGCAGTTCAGCGGACGGGAGGACGGCCTCCGTCTGATCCTGTGCTCCGTCACAGAGTGGATCAGCGCGAAGGCCGTGGTCGTGAGTCTGGAGCATCAAGGCGTCCTGCGGGATGCGTTCGCGGAAGTCTCACGCTTCCGGACGGAGTCGTACGCGTGTCTGACCGCCCGGGGCGACGCGTTGTTCGAGTTATGCGACGCCCTGCTGTGCACCGACGGGCCGGTGCGGACGCTGGTCGACCTGGCGCTCGCGCCGGAACACCGTCGTGGGCACGGGGCTTTGTACGGCGGACTCAACCACGGACGGATCGACGTCGTCCGACTGCGTCGGGCCCTGGTCGAGGTGCCGTTGCCGAGGGCAGCGGACGGTCGTCTCGTGCTGGCGGTGGATGTCTCGCCGTGGCTGCGTCCAGACGCCAACACGTGTGCTGACCGGGCCTTTTGCCACACGTTCGGCCGGGGTGAGGGCAAGCACCAGATGGTGCCGGGCTGGCCGTACTCGGTGGTCGCTGCGTTGGAGACCGGCCGCACGTCCTGGACGGCGGTGTTGGACGCGGTCCGCCTGGAGCCAGGAGCCGATGTCGCCGCGGTGACCACGGTGCAGGTCCGCGAGGTCGTCGAGCGGCTGGTCGCCGCCGGCCAGTGGCGGCCGGGTGACCCCGAGGTCCTGGTCGTGTTGGACGCGGGATACGACGCTCCGCGCATTGCCCACCTGCTCGCCGGGCTGCCGGTCGAGATCCTCGGCCGGCTCCGCTCAGATCGGGTGATGCGGCGTCCGACACCCTCCCGCAAAGAGTTCAGCCTGGCCAACCCCAAGGGTGGCCGACCGCCCAAGCACGGCGGCGAGTTCATCTTCGGCGACCCCGCAACCTGGGGCGCCGAGCAGGCCGTGACGGCCACGGACACGCGACTTTATGGGAAGGCGACCGCGCAGGCGTGGGACCGGCTGCATCCGCGGCTGACCCGACGGGCGGCATGGCTCGGCCATGAGGGGCCGCTGCCCGTCATCGAGGGCACCGTCATCCGCCTGGCCGTGGAGAAGCTGCCCAGTGGTGGGGTCAACAAGCCGGTATGGCTGTGGTGGTCGGGCACCGGCGCCACTGAAGCGGACGTCGACCGCTGCTGGCAGTCCTTCCTCCGCCGCTTCGACCTGGAGCACACCTTTCGCCTGTTCAAGCAGACACTCGGGTGGACCAAGCCCCGGCTTCGCAGCTCCGAGGCCGCCGACCGGTGGACGTGGCTGGTGATCGTCGCCTTCGCCCAGCTCCGCCTCGCCCGCCCGCTGGCCACCGACCTTCGTCGGCCCTGGGAGAAGCCGACCCCGCCAAACAAGCTCACGCCCGCCCGGGTCCGCAGAGGGTTCAGAAACCTGCGCACAAAGACCGGCTCCCCGGCTGGTGCACCGAAACCTTCCCGCCCGGGTCCGGGCCGGCCACCAGGATCGAAGAACCAGCGATCGGCACCCCGCCACGACGTCGGGCGGGTTGTCGCCACCGGTGAGGCATACGCCCGGCCAGCCCACCACAAGGTCGGCACCAAACCCCGCCGCGGCGCCTGAACTTCCGCCTGCGCGACCCTCCAGGAAGCCCACAAGGTTGGATAGCCCCATGGTGCGACGAGAGCGCGTGACGAAGAGACGGCCTCCCTTCGGCATGCCGAGAAGCATCGTCCTCCTGGCGACACAGGAAGGCTGGCGCCACAGTGTCCTCACCGAGGAAGGCGGGATGCTCTGCGGACGCCTTGCCGACGTGGCGGCCAACACCGACCCAGCCGAGGCACAGGCCGCCGTGGCTGCCATGGTGGTGGGACTCGCACACGACTTCCACGAAGCTGACGTCGATGTGACCTGGGATCCGCCCCGGGAACCCGGGTCCTGGACAGCTCAGGTCACCGTTGCCACGACCCCACCGAGCGCCTGAAGTTAAACGACAAGCACAGAAGTTGTGCCAGAACCGCTGACCGTGAACAAAGCCAGGCGACGAACCGCGCGCGTGGACGGACATCCACGCGGCGATCGTGGACCTGCTCGCGGGGCATCTGCCGGCAACGGACCGGCGGTAGCGCTCTCCCGGGTGGCGCCCGTGCCGGGGCTCTTCGTGGGGCGGCCACGAGGGCCGTTGTCAGAGGCGATTGGCAAGATTGCGGCCATGAATGTCACTCCTGTCACTCCGCCACGGCCGATCGACGTTGCCGCGGTCTTTCCCCAACTGGCTCCGCTGGCCCGCACGGCGACCCGCCTGCACCCCCGCCCTGGGGCGCCGACGTGGCACGACAGCTCGATCGGCGGGCCGCTGCTGTGGCCCGCTGAGGAGCCGTGGCCGCACTGTGAGGAACCGCATGTGGTGGATGGCATCAACCCAGCCCAGTCCCCGGCGGATCTGCGGCTGGAACGACAGATCTTCGCCGCCTCGCACGGCCGGGACCTGACTCCGGAGGAACGGGAGACTCTCGAGCGGATCCGGCCCCCTCGGACGTATCCGGTGCGGCTGGCGGTCCAGTCGTACGACGGCCCCATAGCGATGCTGCCCGTCGCGCAGCTGTACGTACGGGATGTGCCCGATCTGAGCCCGCCGGAGGGTAAGGACCTGCTGCAAGTTGTGTGGTGCCCCTTCGATCATCCGATCATGCCCAGGACCCTGCTCTTCTGGCGTTCCGCAGCCGCCGTCACCGACATCCTCGACACGCCCCCCGAGCCGCCCGCAGTGCAGTTCGACGGCTATCTACCGGAACCGTGCGTGCTCGAACCGGAGCAGATCACCGAGTACCCCGACCATCTGGAGCTGAGCGAAGAACTGCAGGAGCAGCTCAAGCAGTGGAGTGTGCCGCATGCAGCAGAGGAAGACATGGACCCGGACACGTACTACGACTGTGTGCTGTCCAACGCACCCGGCTGGAAGGTCGGCGGCTGGCCCGCTTGGGACTCCACCGACCCCAGCCCGCAGCCCTGCTCCGAGTGCGGCACCGGCATGGAGGTCCTGATGACCGTCGCCACGTTCGAGGAAGGAGACGACTCCGGGAACAGCTGGTCTCCGTACCCCCACCCAGGTGCTGGACCGTACCCCGGCCACCGCGGCTACAACGCGACCGGGGTCCAGATAGGCAGCGGCTACCGGCAGCATCTGTTCGTCTGCCCGGCGAAGCCCGAGCATCCGCACATCGAGTTGATGACGTAGCCCGTCCGCAGTGTGCAGCCGGGGCGTCACGGTGCGGGCATGCCGTGACGCCGGGTGGCCGCGAGGCTCAGGGTGCCTACCTGGGGCCCGACATCCGAGAAGGAAGCAGGCCATCCCTGACACGACCGCGAGGCATCGCCCCAGGTTGAGCGCGTCCCGGTGAGCTCGCCGGTCGGTAAAGCCGCGCACGCGACGAGGGTTCGGGTCTTCCAATGGAGCCCGAACCACTGGTCTTCGCGTTCGTGGGTGGCTGAGGGCTCTGGCCAGTTCACGACCGGCAACTGCGGCAGGCCGAGTCGCGGTGCCAGCTCGATATTGGCCTCTTCCTCCCAGGTGGTGGCCCAGACCAGGTCGCACGGCAGCGCCGCGAGCTGCGGCCCGATCACGGGTTGAGCCGCGCCAGGTGCGAGTTGGATGCGGTGCCCGCGAGATCGCGCTGCGGGTCGTCACCGAACGGCAGGAGCGGCCCGTCCACGTCCAGGAAGAGCAGTGGGCGGTTCCCGTGCCTGGTCATGCTGCGCTCACCTCGGGACGCTCGACGAGGTAGCCGTTGTGGAATGTGGCGCCGTTGCGAACGAGGGCGACGAGGTGGGGTGCGGTGATCGCGCGCCAGCGGGTCTGGGCGGACTCGGTGAGCTTGAACACCATGGCCAGGGCCGCTGCGGGGCTGCCAGCTCCGCGGGTGACCCGGGTCCTCAACTTGACGGTGTTCTGTGACCGCATAGGTTCGCCGGGTTGGTCGTCGTGGCGGTTGGATGTGCGGTGACGTCCGATCCGACCGCTGGAGGCGCGGTGGCCGAGCCTGTCCGTGTGCGCAGACTGACCGACCAGGAGGGGCAGCGGCTGCAGCAGATCGTGCGCCGGGGCAGCACCAACTCGGTGCGCTATCGGCGCGCGATGATGCTGCTGGCCTCGGCCGGCGGGAATCGGGTGCCGGTGATCGCCCAGCTGGTGGCGGCCGACGAGGACACCGTGCGCGATGTGATCCACCGGTTCAACGAGATCGGCCTGGCCTGCCTGGACCCTCGGTGGGCGGGAGGCCGTCCCCGCCTGCTCAGCGATGACGACGAGGACTTCGTCATCCAGACGGCCACCACCCGCCCCACCAAGCTCGGCCAGCCTTTCACTCGCTGGTCGCTACGCAAACTCGTCGCCTACCTGCGCACAGTCCACGGCCGAGTGATCCGTATCGGCCGCGAGGCGTTACGCGGCCTGCTCGCCCGCCGTGGAGTCACCTTCCAGCGCACCAAGACCTGGAAGGAATCAACCGACCCCGACCGCGAGGCGAAGCTGGACCGGATCGAGCACGTCCTGGACCGTTTCCCCGACCGGGTCTTCGCGTTCGACGAGTTCGGCCCACTCGGGATCCGGCCCACCGCAGGCTCGGGCTGGGCCGAACGGAAACACTCCGACCGGGTGCCGGCCACCTACCACCGCACCCATGGAGTCCGGTACTTCCACGGCTGCTACTCGGTCGGCGACGACATGTTGTGGGGCGTCAACCGCCGCAAGAAAGGTGCCGCGAACACGCTGGCCGCGCTCAAGTCGATCCGCGCTGCCCGGCCAGACGGCGCCCCCATCTACGTGATCCTGGACAACCTGTCCGCCCACAAAGGCACCGACATCCGCCGCTGGCTACAAAGCACAAGGTCGAGCTGTGCTTCACCCCGACCTACGCCTCTTGGGCCAACCCCATCGAGGCCCACTTCGGACCGCTGAGGCAGTTCACCATCGCCAACTCCAACCACCCCAACCACCCCGTGCAGACACGAGCCCTGCACGCCTATCTACGCTGGCGCAACGCCAACGCCCGCCACCGCGAGGTCCTGGCCGCCGAACGCAAGGAACGCGCCCGCATCCGAAGCGAGAAGGGCATCCGCTGGGGCGGACGCCCCCTCAACACCGCAGCCTGACCAACCGCGAACTTACACAGCCACAGCGCATCATCGGTCCGCTCGTGGCCAAGCGCGGACGACCGAAGCCTTGTGAAGATGATCTCGGCTGGGCAGACCCGGAGCCCCGAACGGGCCGGTTCAGGAGAAGGACGGCGCCAGAGGAGAATGACTCAGGAGGCGGACGGCTCGATCTGCCCCGCGAAGACGATGACCTGGTCGATGAGGCTCCGCCGCAGATGGACGACGTCCGTTCCCGCCAGGCGGGGGCCTCCATCCGGCGTCGTGAAGACCCACTGGTACCGGGCCCACTCGTCCGGCATGTCCACCGCCGAACAGCGCACCATCGTGCCGGTCCCCGCGGGGTGGCGCCGGATGTCCAGCACGAACCGCTCGACCGCCTCGATCCCCTCACTGCGGCCCAACGGTCCCCAGAAGACCACGTCCGAGGTTAGGGCCTGGGAGAGCAGCGCAGTCACATAGCTGTCGTCCGAGGCGTTGAACGCGGAGATGAACGTGTCGATCGCGGACCGCGCGGTCTCTTCCTGCATGCACCAGTAATACCAGTCGCCTTGCGGACCGCGCTCGTCCCGTGAGCCGTCTCCCGACCACGGTGAACCATCCCGGTCACAGCACCAGTAGGACTCCGTTAGGTTGCTCTGGCTCTTGAGTTCGTCCAGCATCAGCCCCCGCAGATAGCAGTCACCCTTCGCCCGCTGATCCTTGCGCGGCACCGACGCGAACACATCAGCTACGAATAACGCCAACTTCGCCCGAGCACGGTTCACTTCATGTGCGTCCACACCCCCAACATGCCCCCAAACAGGACCGCGAGACAGACCTGACGGAGTCCTACCAGTGCTCTGACGGCATACCTTCGCCGGGGTGAGCGGGTGTGGGGCCATTAATGCCGGCTACCTGGCCGAGCCATCTGCCTATGCTCGGCTCGTGCAGCCGCTTTCCGACCGCAGCAATCCGTTGATCACGGCGTTCCCAGCCGAGCTTGCAAGCGATGCCGAGGCAGTCCTGGCGGTGATGCCTGATTCTCGGCTCCAGCCGCATGCCTCGTTCTCGGTCGCTGTAGAGGGCCAGCAGGTTTTGATCCCCGGGCGCCTCTACAACGACGAGCCGCCAACTGACACGGTGGCGTCGCTTTCGTCGCGCCAACAACAGCTTCTGCACTGCCTGTACTCAAGGCACTGCGACGGGGTGGTCAGGCAGCGTCACCTGGAGAAAGTCGTTGGTTCCACGGACCCATGGCTCGTCCCCTTCGTCGTGCAGCTGGTTGGCGAGTACGTCTTGGAGATCCTGGTCGTCATCTGTGATGAGCTCCGTGTTCTAGCCACGCCCGGCACCTGCGGACACCTCGCCTACGGGCAGTTCATCGTGGACAACCCGGCCTTCTTCGCGCGCACTCAACGACGGGTCGTGAGCTACTGGAACTGCTACTACCGGGGCACCTACGCGAGTTTTCAGGGGTACCCGGGGTGCACTCTCCTTGACCTCCTACGGTCCTCCGCCTCCGACAGAGCAGGACATCCCTGGCCCAACCTCGCTCCAGCAGGCTCCAGGGTGGACGGCTACTGCTAGGGCGCGTATCGAAAGCGCTGCGCTCTGAGAGCATGGCGTGATGGAACCTGTTCGACGGATGGTCAGTTCTGGCTCACCGCTTGAGCCTCAAATCGGATTTTCCCGGGCGATCCGCAAAGGGAAGCATGTCGCGGTTGCCGGCACCGCGCCCATCGGGAACGACGGGACGACGGTGGGGCAAGGTGACGTCTATGCGCAGACTGTGAGGTGCCTGGATATCGCCGAGGCCGCGCTGAAGGAAGCCGGGGCGTCGCTGGAGGATGTCATGCGGACCCGCATCATGCTCACGGACGTGACTCGATGGAAGGAAGCAGCGCGAGCGCACGGAGAGCGGTTCGCATCAGTCCGTCCAGCCTGCACCTTTGTCGAAGTATCGCGTTTTATTGACGCCGACTGGCTCGTGGAGCTAGAGCTCGACGCCATCGTCGACTAACTCGTGAAAGTGCTGGTCACAGCCACTCGTTGATGGCCGCGACGAGGACGGTCGCCTCGTAGCGTACCGCGAGCTTGTCGTACCGCGTCGCCACGGCGCGGTGCCTCTTGAGGCGGTTAATGCCGCACTCGACCGCGTGCCGTTCGCGGTAGTCGGCCTTGTCGAACTTCGGCGGCCGGCAGCCGCGGGAGCCGCGCTTCTTGCGGTTGCGGGCCTGGTCGGCCTTGTCGGGGATGGTGCAGCGGATGCCGCGCCGGCGCAGGTAGGCGCGGTTCTTGCGGGAGGCGTATTCCTTGTCGGCGCGCACCCGCCGGGGCCGGGTGCGCGGTCGGCCCGGGCCCAGCCGGGGGACCCGGATGCGGTCCAGAACGGCCTCGAACTGCGGAGAGGGCGCTGTCACGTTGTTGGGTGGGTAGGTGTCTGATGGTGCGTCGTGGCGTGGTGGAGCCCGGTTCCGGGCTGTGCCCAGGCCGTGGTGGAGAGGCCGGCGGCGCCGGTGATCTGCTCCCAGATCGCGAAGCGGACGGTCATCTCGGCCCGGTAGTCGTGTGCGGCCATCAGATGACGGCGGGGCCGGAAGTGGGGTGCGATGCCGCTGAACGCGGACAGGAACCGCTGGGCTCCGCCCGCGGAGCGGAAGCCTTTCATCGCCCGTTCGCGTTGCCTGGTTGGCTGGTGGCTGTTCTCGGCCCGGTTGTTGAGGTACTTCGACTGTCGGTGCTCGATGGAGGGCATGACCTCGCGGTGGGCGGCGCCGTAGGAGCGGAGCTTGTCTGTGACGATCACCCGCGGCGGCGTGCGGGTCTTCTTCATCAGCCTGCGGAAGAAGCGTCTGGCCGCGGCCTTGTCCCGGCGGTTCTGCACGAGGATGTCGAGGACGTTGCCGTCCTGGTCGACGGCCCGCCACAGGTACTGCAACCGCCCGTTGATCTTTATGAAGACCTCGTCCAGGTGCCACTTGCCCCCGGACTGGGGCTGCCGGCGGCGCAGGGCGCCTGCGTAGGTCTGCCCGAACTTGCCGCACCAGCGGCGGACCGTCTCGTAGGAGACGACGATCCCGCGCTCGAGCATGAGCTCCTCGACCTCGCGGAATGACAGCGGGAAGCGGTGGTATAGCCACACGCAGTGGGAGATGACCTCGACCGGGTACCGGTGCCCCTTGTACGAAAGCGACGCGCTCCCCACGGACGACCCTTCCCAGGCTGATCAACCCAAAGATCATCCCACCGGTCAGCCAACGTGACAGTGCCCGGCGGGGACGGCGGGCTGTCGGCACCCTAACGCCCGGCGCTTGACGTGCGAGTCTCGTCAACCGGCCGACCGCGGTGGCGTGTTCGCGAAAGTTGAGGAGGACATGTAAAGATGCCCTCGCCCGGTGTCCGACCAACCCGGGCAAGGAGAATCCCAGTGAGATCAAGAATGCTGCGCCGCGGCTGTCCGGCCGCGGTGGCGGTGGCCGTCTCCACAGCGCTGCTGCCCCTGTCGGCCGCGCACGCCGCCGCACCGGCACCCACCGTGAACCGGGCGACCGTCGACGCCTTCGGCCGCGTCGCCGACGCCGTGTTCACGGACCGCACGAACGCTCTGCTGGACCACGGCCGGACGGCGCGCACGGCGGTGAAGCCCGTGGGCGGGGTGCACCTGACCGCAGGCCTGGCCCGCACCGAGGACCGGGCCCTGTCCGCCCTGCACGGCACCCGCTCCCGCCTCGCCGCGCTGGACGAGGCCTACACGGCCGCCGACTCCCGGGTGACGGTCGACTCGACCCGGATACGGGGGCGAAAGGCGACGGTCTCCGTCACGGAGACCACCGTACTGACGTACAAGAGGGTCCGAGGTGACGAGCCGCCGACGACGGGCTTCACGGCGCACCACGACCTCACCTTCACCGCGCAGCCGGACGGCACCTGGAAGTTGTCGGGCATCCGGCTGACGGACAGTGGGCCCCGCCCGGTGAACGAGCCCGCGCCGGCCGCCGCGTCGGTGCCGGTACGGCCGGGCGCTGTCATCGACGCTCCCCGTGCGTCCACCGCCTACCCCGCGCCGGCCAAGCCCAAGAAGCTCACCGGCCGCGCGTACGACTACAACGCGATGGCCCAGTACGCCGAGAAGTACTGGAAGAACTACAACCCGTCCTACCGGAGCTTCGCCCGGGCCCGGGGAGGCGGCGACTGCACCAACTTCCTGAGCCAGTCCCTGAACGCGGGTGGCTGGAAGAAGATCAACAGCTCCCGCGAGTCCTACGGGACCTGGTGGTACGGCTCGAGGGACCAGTCCGACACCTGGGTGGGCGTCAACGAGTGGTCCTGGTTCGCCCAGACGGCCAAGCGGACGACCGCGCTGAAATACGCCTACCAGATGGACAAGGGTGACGTCCTCCAGATGGACTTCAACCGGGACGGGGAGAAGGATCACACCCTGATGACCACGTACCGGGGCTCCACCGGTGTCCCGTACCTCACCTACCACTCCCTGGACACCTACCGACGGTCGTTGCCCAGCATCGTGGCGTCCAACCCGAACTCGTTCTACTACGCCTACCGCACCTGAGCGGCAGCCCAGCGCCGGTCCGTACTACGGGACGCGGCGACCTCGGCCCGGCCGAGGCACGAGCAGTGCCGGCGGCCGAAGGCCAACGAATGGTTCATCGGCGAAGGGCGCTTGAGGACGTACCTGGCTGGGCTGAACGCCATCGGGAAGCTCGGGCACGACGCGTACGCCGAAACTCTGCCTCACGTTGAGGCCCTCGGCTACTGAGCCAAGCCGAACCCGAGAGCGACCGCAGTGCGCAAGGTGGGTCCACGGACTCTCCGCGCACTGCGGCCAACGTACGTTCGGCGACTTCACCCGGGCGCGACCTGGGGCAGCGCCGCAAGCCGACATGGGGGCGGGACGACGGGCTACCGTAGCCCCAGGTAGTCCGACGCCACCCGGCACCCCATGAAGAACCCCTCGAAAGCGGACCAGGACGGGAAGTGATCAGCCCGCCCATCCTCCGACGTGCGGCATGGGTGACGGCCGATGGAATTACGAGGACGGCCAGCGTCCGGCCGCCGGCCTACGCGTCGGGCGCCTCGTGCAGGTTCAGGAAGCAGCACAGCCGCACACCGGGCTCGCCAGGCTCCCGGGTCGTACGGTCCGTCGGCGCGATCGCGCACCGCGCGGCGAGCAACTCCTGGACCGCGAGCGCGGTCTCGTCATCGGCCGCCGCGATCTCCACCACAGGCTGCTCTGAGTCCTGACAGGGGCGGTACGGTGGAAGGAGTGCGCCGCGGCGCTGTCAGGCATCAGCCGGTGCAGGCTGCTGCTTACCCTGGCCGGCCTGTTCCGGGGCGTCAGGAGCGGTGTAGAAGACGGATGCACCCTGCTTGGTGCGCTGAGCCTGGCTCTTGGCCACCAGTCCCTCGATCGTGGTGCGCACAACGTTCGCCTTGATACCGCGTTCGGGATGGGCCTGACCGAGGGCCGCAGCGACCTCCGCGGCCGAACGCGGTTCGCTCTGCTCCGCGAGATGGCGACGGACCAAGTCGACCAGCGTCGGCTGCGCCGCCTTCATCGGCGCGGCGGACTTTCCTCCGCTCTTACGGGCAGTCGGCTTGTCAGCCGTGGCGCGACGGGGCCCGGCGGCGGCCTTCTTCGTCCGTTGCCGCCTGCCGCTCGCGATCTGCCCGGCGGGCTCCTCGCGAGGGGCGGGCACCGCAGCGCTGTCGGATCCGGCCGCACGTTCAGCGGGAGCCGGTGCCGCATCGATCGCACGCTGAATGCTGACCAGCACTGTGTGGTCACGCTGGAGGGCGGCCAACTTCTCCTGCAGCACAGCGATTTCACCGCCGATGCGTTCTTGTTCCTTGGCGTTGTGTTCGAGGTCGGCGGTCACTTGAGCGGTGTACTGCGTTGTCAGTTCGGTGATGGAGGTGTTCTCAGACATTTGGCGCACAACCTTTCTCGGTTCAGGGCAAACGCGCAGAGCCTGCAAGCAGGTGTGCTTTACGGCCTGATGTGTCCGGGACGGTGGAACTGAACCCCCCGAGCAAAGACCTGCCCGTAGATGGTACGGACAAGCGGAGCAAGTTGTTCTCCTAGACTCTGCCTGTTGATCTTCCCTCAACCTAGGGTAGGCCTCAGGCGGGCCTGCGGACGGTGAGACGGGGGAGCGCGTACTGCGACGGCTGCTGCCAGACCACCTCATCGGCCTCCCGGTTGTGATGCCGGGAAGTCAGCGCGCGGACAGCCACCAGCCGGTCCAGCATTTCTCCGGTCTGCTGAGGGGAATGCCCGCACAGGCGGGCGAGGACGTCCATGTCCGTGCCGTGGCCGCCAACACCTGAGTCGTGCACCGTCAGCACAAGGGCAGCCAGCCGCAGGTCGGTCGGTGCACTGGTCGGTGGGGCCGGCGCAGGGCAGAGAAGCGCGTGTTCGAGCCGCTCCGCCGCCTGGTGCCCAGACACCGCAGATCAGTGCACGATCGCCGCGGCCGGCGCGGGGAGGGCCGTGGCGCTACGAGTTGGGTTCCTGCCGCGTGTCCAGGAAGCAGCGCAGCCGTACGCCGGGCTGCCCCGGATCCCGGGTCGTACGGTCGGCCGCTGCGATGGTCCAGTGCGCGGCGAGCAGTTCCTGGACGGCGAAGACGGTCTCGTCGTCACAGGCCGCGACGTCCGCCACGGCCAGCCCCGGCTCCGCCACATGCGCTTCGTTGATCGGCTCATGCCTGGTACCACGCACCTGCGCCGGTGACGGTTCTGCGTTCGCGGCGTCTTCACCCGACCGGGTAGACGAAGGCCTTCGAGCCTGGCAGGGGCCCGTGATGTAGAGAGCCGAGGAAGTCCGGGACCTGTCCCTAGTAGTGCTTGGTCAGGTTGGTATCGCCGTGGGTATGTCGCGGTGACAGGTGGGGCAGGCGCCGGTCCAGACCGCGAGGAGGAACTGCATGTCGCGGACGACCTGGTAGAGGCTCAGGCCGGCGCCGTCTCTTTTTGGGGTCCGGGCCAGTCGCTGGAGTGTGCAGAAGGCGTGGGCGGCGGAGACGAGGGTGACGTGGTGGTGCCATCCGTTCCAGGTGCGGCCCTCGAAGTGGGCCAGGCCCAGGGCCTGTTTCATCTCGCGGTAGTCGTGCTCGATCCGCCAGCGCAGCTTGGCCAGCCGCACCAGCGTGGTGAGCGCAGTGTCCTCGGGCAGGTTGGAGAGCCAGAACTGCACCGGCTCCGGCTCGGTGGCGGGCCACTCCGCCAGCAGCCGGCAGGCGGGCAGCTCGGCCCCCTGGACGGCCTTGCGGATCTCGCGTCCCGCAGGCCGGATCCGCAGTGCCACGAACCGCGAGTACATGCGTTTGAACCCGCTGCGGCCGCTGCCTGGGCGGGAGCCCTCCCGCCACTGCACCAGCCGGGCCTCCCGCTTCCCCGCAGCGATGACCAGCTCCTTCACGCTCCTCGGCGCCTGTGGACAAGCCGACTGGGGTGGGCGCCCGCGGCCGCTGTGGGGCGGGGTGTGCGCTGTCGCGTCGTGCGGGTGGGCCGTCACGGTGGTCGAGCTGCCCACCACGTAGTGCAGCCCGCGTTCCTCCAGGCCGATCCGGAAGGCTGCGGTGTCTCCGTAGCCACCGTCGGCCACAACCAGGGGGACATCGACGCCCCAGGACCGGGTCTCGTCGATCATGTCCAGGGCCAGTTGCCACTTCTCGACATGGCCGACGTCCGGCGGGATGCCGCACCGCTCGCGGCGGGCCACCTTGGCGGGATCGGCCTGCGGCGAGGCGGGATCCCAGCTCCCGGGCAAGAACAGGCGCCAGTCGACCGCTGCCGAGGCGGTGTCCGTTGTCAGATGCATGGACACGCCCGCCTGGCAGTTGGTGACCTTGCCGGCGTGTACTGCCGCGACACACACGCCGAGGCGTCGCCGTCCTTGAGGAAGCCCGTGTCATCAATGATCAGGGCGGTCGGGCTGATCGCTGGAACCATCTTCCACGCGATGCGGGCCCGCACATGCGCCGGATCCCACGGGCTGGTGGTGATGAAGTGGGCCAGGGCCTGCCGGTTGCCGTCCTCACCCAGCCGGGCGGCCATCGGCTCCACCGATTTGCGCTGCCCGTCCAGCAGCAGACCCCGCAGATACACCCCACCCCACCGACGCTGATCCGCCCGCGCGAACGGCTCGAACACATCCGCCGCGAAGTCCTCCAGACGGCACCGGACTTCATCCAACTCCTCAGGCGTCATGCCCGGTCAACGACACAGCCCCTCAACCGGACACGCCACCGACGAACGCACCTGACCAAGCCCTACTAAGGGCTGTCCCGTTAGTGCTCTCTGAGGTGGGCCGCGCCCCTCGGGGTTCAGCCTCGCGTGATGCTGTGAACGGGCCCTGAAACGCCTTGACCTCAACTGAACCTGAGGGTCTACGGTGATCGCGTTCTGTCGATCACGAGAAGGAGGGGCACGTGAGCGTGACGCTCAGGGAGTACTCGCAGGAGGAGTTGGCTGCTCAGCCCATCGGTTCATGGACTGGCGAGGCATACCGGCAGGTGGTCGGTGCCCTCCGTGCGCAGTTAGCGGTGGAGGATCTCACGCAGCCGCATTGGTGGACGCTCAACCACGTTGCCGGGGAGCCGGGTAAGTGGACCCGCGCAATGTTGATCGAGCGGCTGGCGAAGTACGAGGACCTCGGGATCGACTTCAATAGTGTCTTCGATGACCTTGTCGCCCGCGGTTGGCTGACGGAGGACGCAGGGCTCATGACTTTGACCGAGGCAGGAGAGGACGGGCGGCTGCGGGCCAGGGAGCGCAACTTGCGCGTACATCAGCAGATGCACGAAGGCATTGATACGGCCGACTTCGTGACCACAGTCAACGTCCTGCGACGTATGGTCGCCAACCTGGGCGGCGACGGCAACCTGCCCGACTGACGGGTGCCGTAGGCAGCCGTACATGGGTGAGAACATCTCGGCGTGGCTGGTGTGATCACGGCGTCGGAGTCGTCCTGGATAGCCCCGTTCACCGGGTTGAGCATGAGTCAGTTCGGCAAGCTGATCACGGCACTGCGTCGGGAGGTCGCGGACCCGGTCCGCAAGGGTCGGCCGTGGAGCCTGCTCTCGAGGATCGGGTCCTGCTGGTCGCCGCGTACTGGCGGACCAACCTGACCATGCGGCAGCTCGCGCCGCTGTTCGGGGTCTCCAAGTCTGCGGCCGACCGCATCATCGACCACCTCGGGCCGTTGCTCGCCCTGCAGCAGCGCAAGCGCTTCCGCAAGGACGCCGTGTTGATCGTTGACGGCGCCTTGGTTCCCACCCGCGACCACAGCATCGCCGAGCAGTCCAAGAACTACCGGTACTCGACCAATCACCAGGTCGTCATCGACGCCGACACCCGGCTCGTCGTTACTGTCGGCCGGCCGTTGCCCGGCAACCGCATACCGCAGGCCGGACAGCCGCAGTGCGCGCCCGAGCTGGCTTTGTGCACGAGTTTGGGCTCTGGTCCACTTCCTGTGGTGTGCGCACGTTGAGTGAGTTTCGCTGCGGCCCATCTTCTGTCGTGACTTTTGTGGCCGGGCTCCGTGATCGGCCACTACTTGTGGCCTGGACCTGGTTGAAGGAAGTCAGTAAGTGCAGAGGCCAGTGCTTCGGGCGCTTGTTCGGCGACATGATGTCCGGAGTCGATGCCGTGGCCGCGGACGTTGCTGGCCCAGCGGCGCCAGATTGCGCGGGGGTCTCCGTACAAGTCCTCCAGGTCGTCTTGAAGCGACCAGAGGATTAGCGTCGGGCAAGCGATGCGCGCACCGGCGGCGCGGTCGGCTTCCTCATGCTGTCGGTCGATGGTGAGGCCGGCGCGGTAGTCCTCAAGCATCGCGCTTACCACGTCGGGATTGCGTGTGGCTTGCCGCCACTCGTCGTAGTTTTCCTGTCCCATCGTCTTGGGGTCGCCGCGGTACCAGCTGTCAGGATCGGCGGTGATGACGCGCTCGGGGATGCCCGGTTGCGCGAAGAAGAACCAGTGCCACCACTGGGTGGCGAATTCGACGGTGATCCGCGACAGGTGTTCCGTGAGCGGCAGGCAGTCCGCGAAAGCCACCTGGGAGACGATCTCGGGATGGTCGAGGGTCAGGCGCAGCGCCACGCTTCCTCCGCGGTCGTGTCCAACGAGAGCGAATCGGCGATGGCCGAGGTGGCGCATCACGGCCACCACGTCCCCAGCGACCGCGCGTTTGGAGTAGCCCGCGTGATCCGTAGTGAAACGCGGTCCCCTCGAGCGCCCGTATCCCCTCAGGTCCGGGCACACTACCGTGTGGCCGGCTCGTACTAGCAGTGGAGCGACCCGGTGCCACGTCGCCGATGTGCGGGGATGACCGTGCAGCAGCACCACTGGCTGGCCGTCCCCACCGAAGCGGACGAAGACGGAAGCCGGACCGACATCGATCTGCGCTGTCTTGAATCCTTCGAACAAACCGGCCTCCCTAGGGCTCAGCTGACGTACCGCGTCTTACTGTCGGCGTTGTACCGGCATTCCCTCTTGCCCTGGCTGGCGGCGACCATGTGTCCGCTTCTACGATCTGTCACGCCAACAGGACTCGTCTGCGCAGAAGTTCGAATCCTGCGCGACCGAACAATTGGCGCTTGAGCATCTTGATCCGGTTGACGTGGCCCTCGACGCCACCGGAGTTCCAGGGCTGTGTGAGGCCAGCGACGACGGCGTCGAGGTCACGTTCGAGGTGCTGGGCGAACCGGCGGAGACTGGGCAGCTCGCTGGTGGCGGTGGCCGCTTCAATCCATGCCGGCAGTTGGTCGCCTTGCAGGTGAGTGAGTATGTGGGCGAACGAGCGCACGTGCTTGGCGAGTAGGGTCAGGTCGGGACAGTTGGCCAGGGCGGCTTTGTGGTGGAGCCGGTCGCCCTCGGCCAGGGCGTCGGGTGGGTGAGGATTGCCCGGGTGACGGCGCGGGTCGATGGGGACCGGGGCCCAACCGGCTGTGGCTTGCGGCGAAGGGTCCTGCTCAGGTAGTTGCGGACGCTGCCGTAGCCGTCCGGGTAGCCCTGCTCCTTGATCTCCTCCCAGAGTCTCCAGGCGTTCGTGCAGCCTTCCTGCCAACGCTGGTCCAGGTAAGGCTTGTAGGCGTCGAGTTTGGTCGCGCGGCTCTGCCACTGCCCGGTGAACAGCTCCTCTGGGGTAGCGGCGCGGGAGAAACGCAGGATGGTGTTAAGTCCCATGCCGAGCTGCCGGGCGACGGACCGCTTGCTGTGACCGGCCGCCAGGAGCGCGTGGATTGCGGCATGCTTGCCACGGGTGCGTTCGGCGAAGCGGTGGCCCGTCGGCCATGGCGATGACGCAGTCGGCTCCGCCTCCTCCTGCTGTTCGTCCGGCGGTGTCGGGATAGGGCGCAGGCAGCCGCGGTGCCGGTAGACGCACTTCTCGGCGGCTTCTCCCAGGTTGTGCCAGAGGTGCCACCGGTCGGCGACCTGGAGGGCCTGTGGGGCGCCTCGGGTGGCACCTTCGGCATAGAAGGGGGCGCGGTCGCGGCAGACGATCTCGATGCGCAGGCGCCGGATCAAGCACACCATCCCCGAACCGAGGAGCCAGCGGGCCGACAGGCAGCACCGTGGCAGCCGGGGCGGTCGGCCCACCGGCTTCGGCAAGTCGCTCTACAAGCGCAGGAATGAAGTCGAGCGAACGATCAATGCCCTCGAGGGCTTCCGTGCCGTCGCCACCCGATTCGATAAGAGGGCATACATCTTCCACGGCACCGGGACCGTCGCAGCCATTCGCTCTGGCTGCGCTCATGACCGGCCGAACAGCCCTCAGGCGCGTGCGGTCAGCTCAGCCGGGTATCGGCGTACACGGTCATGGCATCGCGCTGGTAGACGGCGAGACCGTCGGCGATCTTGTCGAAGTTGGCCCGCATCTGCGGGTCGTCGACATAGGTCTGGCCCACTCCCTTGTACGCGGCCGCGGTTGGAGTCCAGAACCGGCAGATGCCCTGGTAGTTGGCGTCCACCTCGGCCTGTACCGCAGGGTCGGACACCGGCGTGCCGGCCACCATGAACTCCGCCATACGGATCATCTGCGCCGTCACCTCACGCTGCCAGCGCTCCGTGTCCTCGGGGGTCATCGCCTCGACGGCCTGCCGGGACTGCTCCCACGCCTGCGGCCACCGCTCCCGTACCTCGGCCTCGGCCTCGGAGGGGGCCTGGAACCCCTCGAACAGGTTCTCCGGCTTGTTGATCTTCGCCATGTGGCCCTTGTCCTTACCTTCTTCCAGTTCGGCGATGGTGCGGCCGACCGTACGGGCCAGCGTCTCCAGCCGGTCCCGTTCCGCGAGCAGCCGTTGGTGGTGCTCACGGAGCACGGCCACCTGGTCGAGCTTGCTGTCCAGGACCGCCTGGATCTCGCGCAGCCCCAGGCCCAGCTCCCGCATCAGCAGGATCTGCTGCAACCGCAGCAGATCGGCCTCCTCGTAGTAGCGGTGCCCGTTGCTCCCGATCCATGCGGGCGGCAGCAGGCCGATCTCGTCGTAATGCCGCAGCGTCCGCGATGTCACCTTGGACATCCGCGCCACCTCCGCGATCGACCAGGCCATTGACGGTGCCTCCCTCGCCGGGCCGGTCTCTCCGGCCACACACATGACCGTAGAAGTTGCCGCAACGGAAAGCGCAAGCCCGAAGCCCTGTTGGACAGGCACCAGGGCCTGACCCGTCGGACAGGCCGTAGGCTGGCGCGGTGACGGATGAGCAGGAGCGGGTGCAGCCGTCGGGAGTGTGGGCCACGGCGGTGGGGGTGGCCAGGGTGCGGGCGCTGGAGACCGAGCGGGAGAACGCGCTGTTCCGCGACCCACTGGCACAGGCTTCGCCGCCACCGGCGGCCTGTGGCCCTCCTCGCCGCCGCTGCCTGGTGACGAGGCCGCGCAACGCCGCCGGCTGGGCGTGGCGTTCTCCATCGTCATCAGGACGAAGTTCCTCGACGACGTGTTGCAGCAGGCCTCCGCGTCCGGGGTCCGGCAGGTCGTGCTGCTCGGCGCCGGCATGGACAGCCGGGCCTTCCGGATGGACTGGCCCGAGGGCACCCGGCTGTTCGAGGTCGACACCGCCGCGCCACTGGACTTCAAGGCTGCGGTGCTGCGCCAGGAGCGGGCCGTCGCTCGCTGCGAGCGGATCACCGTCGCGGTGGATCTGCGGGAGGACGGCCAGGCGCGCTGGCCGCCGCAGGGCACGACCCGGCGGTGCCAACCGCGTGGATCGCCGAAGGACTGCTGATCTATCTGCCCGAGGACGCGGTGGAGCTGCTGCTGGCCCGGATCAGCGCGCAGTCGGCGGCAGGCAGTCGGATGGGGCTGACGTTGGGCTCGCGCGGCGTGATCGAGCGCTTCGGCGCGGACGCCGCGCCGGGATCGGCGGCGTCCATGTGGGTCTCGGAGATGCCCGACGACCCGGTGGGCTGGCTGGCCGGGCACGGCTGGGAGGCCGACAGCCACACTCTGCGCGAGCGCGCTGCCGCCTACGGTCGCCCGATCAGCACCCCGCCACAGCGCGAGGAGCGGCCCGGCGGACTGATCTCGGCGGTCCGCCGGTAGAGCGCCTCCCGGTTCCCTAGATGATCGATTCCAAGGAGGTCTGATGAGTGGAGCCAGGTTCATGCGCCTCGGCCATCGGCCGCCCACTTGGTGAGGGGCCAGCCGATGATCTGGTCGAGCTCAATGTCGCGGAGGACGGCGTTGTCCAGCTTGATGCAGGTGGCGTTGGTTGGCCCATGAGGCGGGAGGCCGGTGCGGACCTGACCGATTCGCGCGCCGGAGTCCGGCGGGCCCCAGCCGTCCAGGATGGTCACCTTCGTGCGGCGACAGGCTCACCGGGCCAGGACGACCGTCACTGTCTCAGCGGGGCAAGCCTCCAGAACACGGGCCAGAGCTGTCTGCTCGGTGGCGTCGATACTCAGGCCCCAGCGGATCTTGTCGGCCACCCGGTCGGTCACGTACCGGCAGCGGTAGCTTTCCGCGGGCGGCAGCCAGGTGGCCGGGTCCTGATCAGCCTTCGAACGGTTCGAAGCGGCCGACACCGCGATCAGCGCCCGCTCGTCTCTCAGGTCGTTGGCGTAGGCCTCATGTTCTTGCGCGCCAGGCAAAGGCGGCGGAGTCCCATGCTTCGGCGAGCGGGACCAGGGGGTCGATGTCCAGCCCCCGCGAAGCGTCGAACACACGGTCGTCGTAGGGCGAATACCACTCCCCACCGGTCAGGCGCAGTTCACGCGGAGCTCACCGCCTACGCCCGCCCGACCGTGACTGTCGTCGGGCCGTGGTCGCAGGTGTGGTCGAGGCCGCCGTTCACCTGGCCGGAACGCGGCTCCGGATGGGAGGGGCGCCGCACCGCACGGAAGGAAGCAGCGTCCACGCCGCCCGTCACGGCCATCCTCAACTCCAGCCAGGGACCGGGCATCAGCGCCCGCAAGACCGTGCCGGTGACTCCTGCGATGCCACGTACCGGTGGAGAAAGTGGATCAAGTGCCCGTAAGATCGGTGAAGAAACCAGGGAAATCGACCGTATGTTCTCCTGCACCCCGGGCACGAGGAGCGACGGAGGTTGATAACTATGGTTCCACTGCTTCTCGTTCTCCTGCTGGCTCTGATCCTCTTCGGTGCGGGTTTCGCGCTGAAGGCGCTGTGGTGGATCGCCGTCATCGTGCTGGTCGTCTGGCTTCTGGGCTTCGTCATGCGCTCCGCGGATACCGGCGGCCGCAAGGGCCGCTGGTATCGCTGGTAGTCACCAACCAGCAGCCGGCCTGTGGGCCCCGGAAACATCCGGGGCCCACAGGCATGTCCAGCATCAGGACATCCCTCCAGGCGAACGGTGTAACCACCACCTTCCCGGGCACCAGGCCTCCTAGCTGGGGCCCGGTGAAGCAGCGGAACCTGCACCTCCAACACCGGACCCCAGTCCACCCCGACACCGCGCACCACACGCTCCCCGGACAGGAACTCGCCGGTGGGCGGTCGCCGGTGACACACCGATTGCTCGGCTGCCTCGGCAACCTCGTTCGGGTCCGCGAAGACCCGTTGGAGCTCGGTGATGGGCCTGCGAGGGCCCCGTCTTGGGCGGCCTGTTCACGTCACTGCCCGCAACCGTGGCAGAGGCCACCGTCTGGACAGGCGCTGTATTCGGTACCGGCTGGGCCCTTTATCGGTTTTGGCGTGAGCGTCGCCTCGGCACTGCGTAGATGGACGAGAAGGAGGTCATCCGGCCGCCGACGTCACTGCGGTCACCCGACCGGGGCCTTCGGGGCGGTCGTGGTGGATCGGGGTCGGTGCGCCGGTCAGCGGTATGCCCGACCCGCCCCGGCGCGCCGCGACGATCTCGGCCGCGATGGACAGGGCGGTCTCCTCCGGCGTACGGGCACCCAGGTCGAGGCCGATCGGGGAGCGCAGACGGGCCAACTCCTCCTCGGTTACACCCGCCACGCGCAGCCGCCGGTTGCGGTCCTCGTGGGTGCGGCGCGAGCCCATGGCGCCGACGAACGCGACCGGCAGCCGCAGCGCCTCCTCCAGCAGCGGGACGTCGAACTTGGCGTCATGAGTGAGCACGCACAGGACCGTGCGGGCGTCGGTCGCGGTGCTGCGCAGATAGCGGTCCGGCCAGTCGACCACGATCTCGTCGGCCTCGGGGAAGCGGGCCCGGGTGGCGAAGACGGGGCGGGCGTCGCAGACGGTCACGTGGTAGCCGAGGAACTTGCCCGTCCGCACGAGCGCCGCCGCGAAGTCGATCGCCCCGAAGACGATCATGCGGGGCAGTTCCACACTGGACTCGACGAACAGCGTCACACCGCCCGGGCAGCGTGAGCCGTCCTCCGAGACGTCGACCGTTCCGGTGCGACCGGCGTCCAGCAGCGCGCGGGTCTCCGCGGCCGCCGTCCGGTCCAGCCGCGGATCGCCGCCGAGACCGCCCTCGTACGCCCCGTCGACGCGGACCAGCAGTGCGCCGCCGAGCAGTCCGTCCGGGCCCCGGACCACGCGGGCGACCGCGGCAGTCTCCCCACCGGCGGCGGCTGAGAGCGCCGCCTCGAACACCCGCCGGTACGGCGCGTCCCCACGGACCGGGGTGACCAGGACGTCGATCACCCCGCCGCACGTCAGGCCCACCGCGAAGGCGTCCTCGTCGCTGTAGCCGAACTGTTCCCGTACCGCGCGGCCGTCCTGGAGCGCCTGGACGCACAGGTCGTACACCGCGCCCTCCACACAGCCGCCGGAGACCGAGCCGACGGCCGTGCCGTCGGCGTCGACGGCGAGCGCCGCGCCCGGCGGGCGGGGAGCGCTGCCGCCGACGGCCACCACCGTGGCCACGGCGAAGTCACGGCCCTCCGCCGCCCACCGGTGCAGTTCGATTGCGATGTCAAGCATGTCGGCCGGCCATCAGGACGCGGTCGGGCCGGATGGGCAGGTGCCGGTGGCGTACGCCGGTCGCGTGCCAGACCGCGTTGGCGATCGCCGCCGCGGCTCCCACGATCCCGATCTCGCCGATGCCCTTGATGCCGACCGGGTCGTCCGGGTCGGGGTCGTCCACCCAGTCCGCCTCGATGACGGGGACGTCCGCGTTCGCGGCGAAGTGGTAGCTCGCGAAGTCCGCGCCGACGTGTCCACCCGTGGCCCGGTCCCGGACCGCCTCCTCGTGGAGCGCCATGGACAGGCCCCAGACCATGCCGCCGACGAACTGGCTGCGCGCGGTCAGCGGGTTGACGATCCGGCCCGCCGCGAACATCCCGAGCATCCGCCGTACCCGGACCTCGCCGGTGGTGACGTCGACGGCGACCTCGGCGAACTGCGCGCCGAAGGAGTACCGCTCCTTGCTCGTCAGCCTGCCGATGGCCTCGGCGGTGTTCGAGCGCGCCGTGATGCCCTCCGGCGGAATGCCGTCCGCGAGTGCCAGCCGCTCCCGCAGGCCGGCTGCCGCGGCCACGATCGCCCAGGACCAGGAACGGGTGCCCATCGAACCGCCGGCCAGGATCGCCTGGCCGAAGTCGCTGTCCGCGATCCGCACCCGGATGCGCTCGGGCGTCACCTCCAGCGCGTCCGCGGCGACCAGGGTCAGCGCGGTGCGCGCTCCGGTCCCGACGTCCGCCGCGGTGATCCGTACGGTGAAGGTGCCGTCCGCCTCCGCCGTCACGGACGCCGTCGACGGGGCGACCAGTACGGGGAACGTGGCCGCGGCCGTGCCGGTGCCCAGCAGCCAGCGGCCCTCGCGGCGCACGCCGGGGCGCGGGTCGCGGTCCGCCCAGCCGAACCTGCGGGCGCCCTCCTCGAAGCAGGCGAGGACGTTGCGGCTGCTGAACGGCAGGCCGGAGAGGGGGCCGGCGTCCGGTTCGTTGCGGGTGCGCAGCACGATCGGGTCGAGGCCGCACTTCTCGGCGAGTTCGTCCAGCGCGGACTCCATCGCGAACGAGCCCGGCGCCTCGCCCGGCGCACGCATATAGGTGGGGGTCGGCACGTCGAGCCGTACGACACGGTTGACGGTGTGGTGCGCGTCGGCGTCGTACATCGAACGCCCGTAGTCGGCGCTGCGCTCGACGAACTCGTGGTTGGTGGAGGTGAGGCACTCGCCCTGGTGGTCGAGCGCGCGCAGCCGTCCGTCGGCGTCGGCGCCGAGCCGGACGCGCTGTGCGGTGGGGCTGCGGTAGCCGGTCAGGGAGAACATCTGGCGGCGGGTGGTGACGACCCGGACCGGCCTGTGCAGAACGGTCGCCGCCATCGCGGCGAGGACCAGGTGCGGGCGGGTGCCCTTGGCTCCGAAGGCGCCGCCGACGTGTTCGGACAGTACGCGTACCGAGCCGGGGTCGAGGGAGAAGATCTGGGCGAGCTCGTCCGCCACGAACCTGCTGCCCTGGTTGGAGTCGACCACCTCGAGCCGGCCGTCCTCCCAGCGCGCGGTCGCCGCGTGCGGCTCCATCGGGCTGTGGTGCTCCTCCGGCGTGCTGTACTCGGCGTCCACGACGACGGCGGACGCGGCGAGTTCGGCCTCCAGGTCTCCCTTCGACATCTCCGTCGTGGGGCCCTCCGGCAGGTACGCGTCGGGGTACCCGGCGTGGAACTCGACGTCGTGCGGCTCCACGTCGTACTCGACGACCAGGGCCTCGGCCGCCTCCCTGGCCTGCTCGGAGGTCTCGGCCACGACCAGCGCCACCGGCCAGCCGACATACGGCACCCGGTCGTGCTGGAGGGGCTGGAGAATCGGGTCGGGCGGCCCGAACGGGCCCGCGTAGTTCCCGTCGACCCTGGGGGCGTTGCCGTGGTGCAGGACGGCGACGACGCCAGGCATCTCCAGGACCCGGGTGTCCTGCACCGAACGGATCCGGCCGCGGGCGACGGTGGACAACACCATCCAGCCGTGGGCGAGTTCGGGATGCGGGACCTCTCCCGCGTAGCGGGCCGCGCCGGTGACCTTGGCGATGCCCTCCACGCGGGTGTGCGCGGTGCCGATGGCCTTCGTGACCGCGCCGGGCGGGGTGGTCGTGGTCATCGGGCGGCCTCCTCGGCGAGTTCGGTCAGCACGGCCACGACGAGATTGCGCGCCAGCGGCACCTTGTATCCGTTCTTCGGCAGCGTTTCGGCGGCTTCCAGTTCGGCGTCCGCGGCGGCGGCGAACGCCTCGGCCGTCGCCGGGCCTCCGGTCAGCAGCCGCTCGGCCTCCCGGGCCCGCCACGGCCGGGACGCCACCGCTCCGAGGGCGAGACGCACCTCTCGTACGACGCCGTCCTGGACGTCCAGCGCGGCGGCGAGGGAGCCGATCGCGAAGGCGTACGAGGCGCGCTCTCGCACCTTGCGATAGCGGGAGTTGGCCGCGACCGGGTTCGGCGGGAGCGTGACGGCGGTGATCAGCGCGCCCGGCGGCAGGGCGGTCTCCAGATGCGGGGTGTCGCCCACGGGCAGATAGAACTCCGCGAGCGCCGATTCCCCCGGTCCGTCCGTCGTCTCGTACGAGACGACCGCGTCGAACGCGGTGAGCGCCACCGCCATGTCCGAGGGATGCGTGGCCACGCAGTGCTCGGAGGCGCCGAGGATCGCGTGGTTGTGGTGTTCGCCCTCGACGGCGGGACAACCGCTGCCCGGGGCACGCTTGTTGCACGGTTTCGTCAGGTCGGTGAAGTAACCGCAGCGGGTGCGCTGGAGCAGGTTTCCGCCCACGGTCGCCATGTTGCGCAGCTGGCCCGAGGCGCCGGCCAGGACGGCCTGCGTCAGTGCCGGGTAGCGTCGTCGCACTTCGGGGTGGGCGGCGAGATCGCTGTTGGTGACGGTCGCACCGATGCGCAGTCCGCCGTCCGGCGTCGACACGATCCCGTCCAGGGGCAGTTCACGCACATCGACGAGGCGGGCGGGCCGCTCCACGCCTGCCTTCATCAGATCGACGAGATTGGTGCCGCCGCCGAGGAAGCGTGCGTCCGGGTCGGCGCCGAGCAGGGCGACCGCCCCGTGGACGTCGAAGACGCGCTGATAGCCGAACTCCCTCACGCCGCGGCCTCCTCGGTCTCGGTGGTCTCAGTGGTTCCGGCAGCATGGGCCTGCGCCGCCCGCGCGACCGCCTGGACGATGGACACGTAGGCGCCGCAGCGGCACAGGTTGCCGCTCATCCGCTCACGGATCTCCTCGGGGGTGAGCGGGGGCGTTCCCGCCTCGGGGCGCACGTCGGCGGTCGCCGCGCTCGGCCAGCCGGCGGCGTGTTCCTCGATCACCGCGATGGCCGAGCAAATCTGCCCCGGAGTGCAGTAGCCGCACTGGAAGCCGTCGAGGTCGAGGAACGCCTGCTGCACCGGGTGCAGGCCGTCACCGTCGGCCACCCCTTCGATGGTGGTGACCTCACGGCCCTCGGTGGCCACCGCCAACTGCAGGCAGGACAGGGCCCGTCGGCCGTCCACCAGCACTGTGCAGGCGCCGCACTGGCCTTGGTCGCAGCCCTTCTTCGTACCGGTCCGGTCAAGACGCTCGCGCAGGGCGTCGAGCAGGGTGGTGCGGTGGTCGACGGGCAGCGTGTACTTCTCACCGTTGACGTTGAGCGTGATGGCGCTGGACGTCAATGGGGCCATGGTCAGCCTTCTTTCACGTTCGTGGTGCGCGTCGAAGTCGAACGGACGATCCTCGGACGTGGGGCGGGCGGGTGAATACCGGTCGCTGAATGGTTCCGGCCATCCACAAAGGCCGCGACTGCCGCTATCGTGAGTCCAAGCGGACAGCTGTCCGTTACGCATGAACTTAGCGGACAGTTGTCCGTTTAGCAAGGGTGGTCCGGCCGCGACTTCCACGGCGGAACCCGGCCGCGATTCCGGAGGAGTACGGGTGCAGCAGAAGAAGGACGGCCCCCTGCGTTCGGACGCGCAACGCAATCGCGAGCGCATCCTGGCCGTGGCGCTGGAGGAACTGACCCGTTCGGCGGACGCCCCGCTCAGCGCGATCGCGAAGAAGGCGTGTGTCGGGCAGGGGACCTTCTACCGAAACTTCCCCAGCCGCGAGGCGCTCGTGCTGGAGGTCTACCGCTACGAGGTGCAGCAGGTGGCCGACACCGCGGCCCACCTGCTGGAGACCCGCGCTCCGGACCAGGCCCTGCGCGAGTGGATGGACCGGCTCCCCCAATACGCCATGACCAAGGCGGGCCTCGCCGAGGCGCTGAGCAAGGCCACCACCGCGGGCGGCACCCTGATGAACCTGAGCCGCGGCCCCATGACCTCGGCCGTCGCGCTCCTGCTGAAGGCGAACGAGGAGGCCGGCACGATACGCCCGGGGGTGACCCCCGAGGACTTCCTGCTCGCGATCGCCGGCGTGTGGCAGCTCGCCGCGTACGACGACTGGCAGCCACGCGCCACGCGGCTGCTCGACCTGGTGATGGACGGGTTGCGCGTGGGGGCGCCGGGGGCAGCACCGCCCAAGCTTCAGCCGTAGCGCCGCCGCCTACGACGTACGGCGGGGCTTGCCCGCCCGACAGCCCCATCCAACATCACTTCCCCAGGACACGACAGCGGGCTTCTCACCGTCACAAACCCCCGCAACCCGCGACACTACCGCCGCTTACCGACACCCGCACAGGCCAGACAGCTCGCCGTGGTGGCGGCAACGAGGCCGGCATCGCCCTGCTGGACCAGGCGGCCGAACGATGCGGGATGCGCCTGGAAAAGGTCCTGGTCGACCAGGGTTTCGAAGACGCCGTGATCATCCACGGGGCGGTGAAGGACATCACCGTCGAGGTGGTCCGACGCAACCCCGACGACGAAGGCAAGGCCTTCGTCCCGCAACCGAAGCGGTGGGTGGTCGAACAGGTCTACGGCACCCTCATGCTGCACCGGCACCTCGCCCGCGACTGCGACCACCGACCCGACAACGCGGCCTCCCGGGCCCACTGCCTCCACCGCCGGCATGCTCCGCCGCCTCACCACCCCTACCCCCACCTGGCGGGACGACGTGGAGCTGGCCGCGTGAACGTCAGCGAACTCCTGCGGCTGCCGCAGACCGAACACGTTGGACCCGCCGTCGAGAATTACCGACCTCGCTCTCTTCTCTCATGCGCTCTCTTCGCTGAGGCGGTCGACTGCCCACGGCAGGAGCTCCTTGGCCACCGCAAGGCTGAACGGCCTCACCAGCGAACGAAGTTCGGCGCAGGCGGCAGGACCTAGCGTGATGTAAGGGAGGGCGGCCAGCCTGTCGGTGGTGTGCTCGATCTCCGCCCTGCGCCGCCTACCGTCCTCGGTCAAGGCCAGCTGGGGTCCGTCGTCGAGCCATCCACGCTCACGCAGGTTCTGCACGGCCTGTCCCCACTGCTCCGGCGTCCATGCCCGCGAGTCGCGCAGCACCCCTGCGTCGATGTCGCCTGTGGCGGCGTGCGTGACGAGAGCCTGGAGCCCGCTCAGTCCGGCAGTCACTAGTGCCGCCACGTGACCGTCGCCACGGAACTCCCGCAGCAGGGTCTGCGCGTGCCAGAGCACGAGGTGGGGTGCGCTCGGCCACGGCAGTGCGGCGTGCGCGGCGAAGAGGGGGCGGCCTTGTGGATGGCGCACGGTCACTTCAGCCGCGGTACGGGCCAATTCCGCCGCGCGGGCCAGCGCCGGTGAGGAGACGTCCGCTCCGAGGATGCGGCGGAGCGTGGTATCGATCCCGGTGAGCCTGGCGGCGGCGAACTGCTGCGGCGTGGCGGCTTCCCATGCCGCGGGTATGGCTCGGCGCACTAGTTGGGGATTGAAGTTGTAGAACGTGGCGATGACCAGATCCGCCGGAGCGGTGCCGAGCGCGGCGGAGCGGGACGCGAAGTACCCCGTCCTGGCGTCGACGCCCAACTCGGCGTACTGGCCTGCGGCTTCGGGCGAGAAGTAGACAGCCCCGTGGTAGGGCTCGAGAGTTCTCCAGGTCTGGCGCGCGAGGGCCAGGCTGTCGCGGTCCGTGTTCTGCGTCATGAGGGGCTCTCCGTCCTGTGGCGGATGAAACGCTGCTGTTCATCGAGCACACGACGGCACGTGGGGCACACCCATCCGTACCATCTGGTCGGTACGTTATCGGAGAGCGGCTCCGGCGACTATTGCCCTGCAACCAGTTCACCTCTGTTCGACCAGACAAGCCCGTTGATCGGTAAGCGGATGGCTTCTAACACGGTGTCCTACGTGGTGAGGCGGACCAGTCGCTTGCCTACGCCGCCACTGCCGGCCACCGCACCACAACCGTCCGGGCCGCGCGGTCGCTTTGGTCTGGTGATAGATGCCCTGGTCCCTTGCCATGGAACCCCAGACCACGGCCAGAGCACTGTCCGACCTGCCCACGCCACGACTCACCGCTGCAGCGCAGCTCCGCACCCGGTGCTGCCCGGAGGCCGACTGCGTCTACAGCTCGACGCTCTCGCGTTGGACCGACGTCTGGCGCGCGTGCTTGTTATGGCGGCGGGGCCCCTTTGTGAGCGGGGCGTTTTCTCCCCCTTGTCGTTGGGCTTGAGTTCGCTGCAGCCGATGAGCCGACGGCCGTGGAGTGCGGTGAGTTCGGTGAAGTGCTCGGAGAATGCCCCGCGGCCATGAGGAATCCGGGTGGTGCAGCGTCCGCGTAGTCACCCAGGATCTGGATCATGGTGTCGAGAAGGACGCTCTTGCCGTTCTTGCCGTGGCCGTGCAGGAAGGGCAGGACCTGGGCGCCGACGTCGCCGGTGATGGAGTAGCCGAGTAGCAAGGTGCAGGAAGTTGATCATTTCCCGGCCTTCGGCGTCGCCCCCGAAGGTGTCGTGAAGGAAGCGGTGCCAGCGCTGGGTCTCGATCTGTTGTGGGGCGACGCTGGTGGCGCGGGAGTGGAAATCTCGGGTGGGGTCAGGCTTGCGCAGCAGGCCGGTGTTGAGGTCGACGACACCGGCTGGCGTGCACAGGGCGTAGCGGGTCGCCGTCGAGGGTGTCGGGGTCGACCCAGAGGTCCGGGGAGGCTTTGGCCTGGGCGAGGAGGGCTTTCATGCCGGTGGTCGACAGGGTGCGCTTCTTGTGGTGGTGGAGCTCACGGTCGCTGAACAGGCCGCGGGGGTCGCTGTCGGGCATGTCCGCCGCAGTGTACGACGCGGGCGGGGCGGACAGAGGTACGACCCGAGCGCGCGGCAACCGAAGCGCGCCCCCACTCCCGACGTCGGTCACCGGTTCGATCGTCACGCCGCCCCGCCCCCCTGACACTGCCGCAGTAAATGCCGGATTTACCGCGACAGAGCCCCTACCGTGATCACCGCGACCTGCGGCGGGCCATTCCGGCCGCCGGGGCGAGGTGTACGCAAGGCTCACCGCGCTGATCGTCGACGTCCGGGATAGCTACGGCCAGGTGGCGTGTAGCACTGCGTAACGCTCAGGGTTGCGGTGAGAGATGCCGCAGTAAACGGTCGGCGTCGAGGCGGCCGAGAACAGGGCCAGAACGGAAGGGCCTGCCGGTACTCGGCAACGGCGGGACGGGGGCCGCAACCTGCGCCCGTAGCCAGCGCTTTTGTCCCGGGCTTCGGACGAGCAGCACACGGTGTCTTACCGATCGGCACCGAGCTGCTGCCCGAAGCCATCGACATCCAGCACGGGCAGTGCCTCCCGAACCGCCCGAGAAACGCTGCTCCTCGTCATCGACAGAGCCACCGGCTCGCCGAATGGGGTCGCGGTCGACGACAGCAGCCGCCACGGGACCGTGACCCAGGTGCCCTCGCGGTGGTCACGCAGCCAGACGAGCCGGATGTCGTAGGCGTTGACCGCCTGGATCGGATGCCACCTCCGCGCGGTAGATGGCATCCGACTGGCCGGGCGCCGGAACCAGCTACGCGCTCTGGGGCAGCAGACCGGCGTCGATGACCTCAGCGATAAGGGTGGCGCCGCGGCTGTTCTGGTGGATGTGGTCGGTCGTGAGCACGAGACCTCGCCGCCGCGAGATCGTGTCGAGGCTGCGGCGCAGCACTGCGTGCTGGAGGAGGACGCCGACGGCCGCTGCGGGCGGCACCTCCCGGTATGAAATCGGTGGCGGGTCCGCTTGGCGCAGTTCCTCGATCTGGCGTTCGTGGAGCGGAAGGTAGGCCACCTCGTTGGTGGCGGCGACCTCGGCGATCATCCGGCTGTACGCCTGCGATGCCTGTGCCGCTGCTCCGTCGAGTTGTTGGCCGAGTACCGGTAGCGACAGCAGACCGATCGTCGCGTCGGTCTCCGCTCGCAGCCGTGCGACGACGGCTCCCAGGCACTGTTGGAACCAGCCGGCCGACGGGCGATCGGGGAGCTGTTTGCGCTTCATGGCTTGCTCGACGGGGTAGCCGGCAAGGCTCGCTCGGGCGTCGTTGGTCCCGATCAACACGGTGATCACATCGGGTGGGTTCGTGACGACAGTATCGAGGCGCTGCAAGAGGTTGTAGGCGAAGTCGCCGTTGGCGCCGAAACGGGCAAGCTGCACGTCACCGGGAGGGCGGCGTCGTCCGAGAAGATCCAGGTAGTCGACGCTGAACTGCGCGCGGGTGAGGCTGTCGCCGAGGCACGCGATGCGTGTCGTCACGGCGCTTCCTCCGGGCTGGGCGTGCCGACGCGTTCGGTCGGGCGGGTGTCGGTCCGAGGACGGTGGTCGGTGCCGAGGGCCGCAGTGATGGCCAGGATGGACGTCGGCCCCTCCATGTCGACCACGTGCCATACCCCGGCCGGGTTGATGGTGGCCTCGCCCGGCCCGAGCAGAACGCGGTCGGGCACCCCGTCCACGTCGCGGGTGACCGTCACGGACCCGCTGAGGCAAACGACCAGTTCGTCGCCTGCAGGGTGGCTCTCCCAATGGTCTCCGAGCCCGTCGCCGTCGAAGATCATCACCATCCGGCCCTCGGCGCCGTCTGCCGCGACCGCGGCGCTGTAGGCCTGGAGCACCTCCGGGTCCCAGGTGAAGCCCTCGACGGGTTTCGCTCTCGATCCCAGTCCGAGGTGCACGGGGGTGGTCCGCAGGTCCATGGCATTGCGTTCGTGGTTGACGAGTCTCATGCCGACGATCGTCCACGACAGCGATCGGGCGGTCTTGAAGAAAAGGGAAGAGAAGCCGACGCGACGGGCAGACGGTTGGCGGCTACCCGGCTCCGAGGAGGACTTCGCTGCGACGCCAGGCCGTCGGCGATCGGCCCGTGAACTCGCGCCAGTCCCGAACGAGATGGGCCTGGTCGGCGTAGCCAGAGACGGTTGCCACATCGCCCCACGGGAGCGGGTCCTGCGCCGCCGCCAGTTCGTGCGCGTGCTCGAACCGCAAGACTCGGGCGAAGGTCTTCGGCGACAGGCCCACCTCACCGCGAAACCGCTCGGTGAGGTACCGACGGCTCCAGCCGAGTTCCGCGGCGACCGCACCAACCTGGACGCAACCCCGCGCGGCGACGAGGCGGCGCCACGCCTCGGCTACCTCGGGGCGCACCCAGCGCACATGGTCGCCGCAGGCGCCACGGCCGACAGCTCGGAGGAGCAATTCGTCCAGCGCGGTGAACCGCGCCGCCCATGTTGTCGCCGATCGGAGCCGGTCGACCAGCTCGACGGCAAGCGCTCCGAGAAGCTCGTCAAGTGGGACCAGTCGGTGGGCGAGCTCGGCGGCGGGCATGCCGTAGATGGCCCGAGCCCCGAGCGGTGTCAGCGATACCTGAACACCTTGCTGGCGTCCGTCGTGGTGAATCGCGACGGACCGGCGCATCAGACCGCCGGCCACGCTGCCGAATCGGGTGACCGGTGACCCGTCATCAACGCCCGCCGCCACCTCCAAAGGATCTGACAGGCTGATCACCGCAGTGAGCGCGCGGCTCGGCGGGCCGCAGTGCACCCCCGTCGGGAGCCCGCGGAGGTCGAAGCCGACATACGAGTCGACGTACTCCCGCAAGACGGGCGCCGGACATGCACCGATCCCGGTGGCCGTGTGGTCCTCCATTTTCGTCAGTGTACGAGCCGCCCAGCCCAGGAAGATCACCATCCAAGGACTGATCACCGCCGTTTGCTGCTGGTGACGCGGTTCTTATCGACACCCCGTCGCGCAGCGCTACATGTTCGTGGGCCATAGCTATACGAGAACAGGGCCGAGGAGTGCGCCACCGCCGCGGCCAAGTCCCCGGGAGCCGCCGCGCTGATCGCGGACGGCAACGTCGAGTACCGCAGGACATAACGGCGCATCCTCGACGCCGGCCAACCCGTCCTGACCATCCCCGACACCGACCCGGGCACCGTCGCCGAGCAGCTGCGCGCCACCCTGGACCAGGCCCACGAGCACCGCCAGCGCCAGGCCGGACAGACGCTCAGCCTGGCCGCCGGCGCCTGACCTCGCACAGCACCAACGAGAAGCGGGGGGGGGGGGGGGGGAGGGGGGGGGGGGGGGGGGGGGGGGGTGTGGGGGAGGGGGGGGGGGGGGGCGGGGCGGCGAGCGTGGGAGGCGGTTG
>NZ_JBWKCC010000035.1:0-118056 GCF_056436655.1 Streptomyces sp. NPDC043427
TTTTGGCACGCTGTTGAGTTCTCAAGGAACGGACGCTTCCTTTGTACTCACCCGAGAGACTCTCTCAGGCTTTCCTCCGGGCGCTTCCCTTCGGTGTTCCAAACTCTATCAGGGTTTTTCCGGCCCCCTGACCACCATCCTGCAGGCATGCAGAAGATGACCCCGAGATAGGATCTGACAAGTTGGGTGCTGCCAGGCAAGGACGCTTGGTCGCATCGCTCAGCCCCAGGCAGGAGTACGACTGTACACGGAGCTGCGGAGCACGTGCAAATCCACTAGGGTTATGGTCTAGACCACTCCGTAGTTCACATGCGGAACCGGTACTTCACCTGACATACCCTGCTGCTCAGTGCGCCGTCCGGGATACGCAGTGACGGCCCTGACGGCCCAAAAGGATCTCCACCCCTGGGAGGTTTCCCATGACCACCGTGACGTCCCCACTTGCAGGACGCGCCATCGGACTGGCGGCCGTGCCGGATCCGGTCTTCTCCGGAGCCATGGTCGGCCCGGGCATGGCGATCGACCCCGCGCGCGAGCCCTCCGAGGCTGTCTCGCCCGTGGACGGAGTCATCGTCTCTCTTCATCCGCACGCCTTCGTCGTCGTCGACACGAACGGACACGGCGTGCTCACCCACCTCGGCATCGACACCGTGCAGCTCAACGGCGAAGGCTTCGAGCTGCTTGTGAACAAGGGTGACATCGTGACCCGCGGCCAGGCAGTGGTGCGCTGGAACCCGGCTGCCGTCGAGGCCGCCGGCAAGTCCCCGGTGTGCCCGGTCGTGGCGCTGGAGGCCACGGCCGACTCCCTCTCCGAACTCCGCGACGACGGCGATGTGAAGGCCGGTGACAGTCTCTTCTTCTGGAAGTGACGTCAGTGCCGTCCTACTGACGGCGAGCACGACAACCACCGCGGCGGCGGGACCCGCCGCACTATCGGAGACGGGTGAGATGGAGACAACGCTGCGAGGCGTCGGCGTGAGCCACGGTGTGGCGATCGGCGAGGTTCGGCACATGGGAACGGCGGTTCTCGAACCGCCTGCCAAGCAGATCCCGGCGGAGGACACGGAGCGTGAACAGGGGCGCGCCCGCAAGGCCGTCGAGGCTGTGGCCGCCGATCTGATGGCGCGAGGCAATCTGGCGGGCGGCGAAGCCCAGGCGGTCCTCGAGGCCCAGGCCATGATGGCGCAGGACCCCGAGTTGATGGCGGACGTGGAACGCCGTATCACGGTGGGCAGCACGGCCGAGCGCGCTGTGTACGACGCGTTCGCGGCCTACCGCGAGCTGCTCGCGGGCGCTGGTGAGTACCTGGCCGGCCGCGTGGCCGACCTCGACGACGTGCGGAACCGTATCGTCGCTCGTCTGCTCGGGGTGCCCATGCCGGGCGTCCCGGACAGCGACGAGCCGTACGTCCTTGTCGCGCGTGACCTCGCGCCGGCCGACACGGCCCTGCTGGACCCGACGCTGGTGCTGGGCTTCGTCACGGAGGAGGGCGGGCCCACCAGCCACAGCGCGATTCTGGCGCGGGCTCTGGGCGTTCCGGCCGTGGTGGCTCTGCCTGGTGCCGGTGAGCTCGCCGAGGGCGCGTTGATCGCCGTGGACGGCAGCACC
Organism: Streptomyces sp. NPDC043427; assembly: GCF_056436655.1. Lineage (NCBI taxonomy): Bacteria > Bacillati > Actinomycetota > Actinomycetes > Kitasatosporales > Streptomycetaceae > Streptomyces > Streptomyces sp. NPDC043427. The sequence goes on from NZ_JBWKCC010000035.1 coordinate 1,609, forward strand.
GGTGAGATCTTCGTGGACCCGAGCGAGAAGAAGAAGGCACAGCTGCGGGCCGCTGCCGCGGAGCGCAAGGCCGCGCTGGCCGCCTCGACCGGGCCGGGTGCCACGGCGGATGGTCACAAGGTGCCGCTGCTCGCCAACGTCGGCGGACCGTCAGATGTGGAGGCCGCTGTCCAGGCGGGGGCGGAGGGTGTCGGACTCTTCCGTACCGAGTTCCTCTTCCTCGACGACAGCAAGAACGCGCCGTCCGAGGAGAAGCAGGTCGACGCCTATCGCAAGGTGCTCGAGGCCTTTCCCGACAGCCGTGTCGTCGTGCGTGTGCTGGATGCCGGTGCGGACAAGCCACTCGACTTCCTCACCCCGGCCGACGAGCCGAACCCGGCGCTCGGTGTGCGTGGTCTGCGGACGTTGCTGGACCACCCCGAGGTGCTGCGCACTCAGCTGACGGCGCTGGCGAAGGCCGCCGACGGCCTGCCGGCCTACCTCGAGGTCATGGCCCCGATGGTGGCGGACCGTACCGACGCCAAGGCCTTCGCGGATGCCTGCCGTGAGGCGGGGTTGCGGGCGAAGTTCGGCGCGATGGTGGAGATACCGTCGGCGGCTCTGCGGGCGCGTTCCATCCTGCAGGAGGTCGAGTTCCTGTCGCTGGGGACGAACGACCTCGCGCAGTACACCTTCGCGGCCGACCGTCAGGTGGGTGCCGTGTCGCGCCTGCAGGACCCGTGGCAGCCCGCGCTGCTCGACCTGGTGGCGTTGTCCGCGGAGGCCGCGAAGGCCGAGGGCAAGAGCTGTGGTGTGTGCGGTGAGGCGGCGTCCGACCCGCTGCTCGCGTGTGTCCTGACCGGGCTGGGTGTCACCTCCCTTTCCATGGGCTCGGCGTCGATTCCTTATGTGCGGGCCACGCTGGCGAAGTACACGCTCGCTCAGTGCGAGCGCGCCGCGTCCGCCGCCCGGGCGGCGGACAGTGCCGAGGACGCGCGGAGCGCGGCTCAGGCGGTGTTGTCCGGCGAGTAGCCGTACCGCACCGGCTGTCCGGTGTCTCTGCGAAGGGCGCTCCACCTGCGGGTGGGGCGCCCCTCCCGTGTTTCAGTGCCTGTGCCCCGACAGTGGCTTCTCCTCTCCGAGGTCGGGTGGCTCGCAGTAGTCGACGTCGGATTCCGGTGAGATGAGGTCTCCGGATTCGATGTCGGTGCAGTAGGCGTCGAAGACCTCGCCGGCGGTCAGGGGTTCGAGGCGATCCGCGCGCAGTCGCCAGCCGTAGACGCGGTCGGGAGAGCCGGGCGCGCTGGTCCGCATGACGAGTCCGCCTGGGCTTCGAGTGGCGAGGCCGAGGGCGAGCACGGTGGTGAATTCGAGTACCTCTGCCTCGTCGAGTTGTGCGGTGCCTTCGGCTCCGTCGTCGGCGTGGAGAACGGCGGCGAGGGCTTCCGGTGTCCCCGAGACGCTGCAGACCAGGTGGCGACTGCCCGCGGGAGCGGTGTCGAGGATGCGGGCGAGCAGGGTCGAGGCGCGAGTCAGGGCGGCGCGTCCGATGTCCTCGCCGCAGGTGGCGCAGGTACCGAGGCGGGCCAGGAGTGTGGCGGCATACTCCCAGGTCGCCTGTCGGATGGCTTCGTCGACGAGGGCGGGGACGAGGTCGGTGAGGGGCTGGCCCTCGTAGGGGATGCTGGGGCCGGTGGTCGCGAGTTCCGCTGTGAAGCGGGTGCGGTTGGCGGGGAGGTCGGGGTCGAGGCCCTTTGCCTCGCAGTATTCGGCGTATTCGAGTGGGTCGAAGAGGGCCACCGTGGTGTGGCTGCCCTGGGCGGCGCGTGTCCTGAGGAGGGCTTCGACCTGCTGTAGGTAGGTCGTGTGGTCGTCGAAGGTGAAGGTGCGGTAGCGCCGCATGGCGCGGAAGTCGTGCTCGTCGGTGAGCAGGCCGATGGTGCCGGCGATTTCGCGGCGCAGGACGCGTCGCATCGTCTGGTGGTCGGTGTGCGCCATGTTTCCCCCTGTGTGCACAGTCGATCAATGCTCACTCACAGTAACCGGCGGCACTGACAACGGGCTCGGGGTGCGGCGCTCGGGTCAGCCGCGGTTGCGGGCGAGGGCCTCGTAGAAGTGCAGGAGGTCGAGGTTGTCGATGGAGCCGGGGTTGACCGCCTTCTCCAACGGCGTGCCCTGGAGCAGGCGCTTCACCGGTACTTCGATGCGCTTGCCGGTGAGGGTGTGGGGGATGCCGGGCACCTCGATGATCTCGTCGGGGACGTGGCGGGGTGAGAGTTGCTCGCGGATGGTCTGCTTGATGCGGTTCAGGAGGGTCTCGTCGAGTGCGGCACTGGGGGCGAGGTGCACGAAGAGGGGCATCCAGTAGCCGCCGTCGGGCTGTTCGATGCCGATGACGAGGGATTCCTTGATCTCTGGGAGTCGCTCGACGGCTTCGTAGATGTCTGCGGATCCCATGCGCACGCCTTGGCGGTTGAGCGTGGAGTCGGAGCGGCCGTGGATGACGACGGAGCCACGGGAGGTGATGGTGATCCAGTCGCCGTGGCGCCATACGCCGGGGTAGGTGTCGAAGTAGCTGTCGTGGTAGCGGCTGCCGTCGGGGTCGTTCCAGAAGTGGATCGGCATGGACGGCATGGGGTTGGTGACGACGAGTTCGCCGACCTCGTCCACGAGGGGCTTGCCGCTCGGGTCCCAGGACTGCAGGTCGGTGCCCAGTCCGGGGGCCTGGAGCTCACCGGTGTACACCGGGAGGGTCGGTACGGCGCCCGCGAAGCAGGAGCAGACGTCCGTGCCGCCGCTGACGGAGGCGATCCACAGGTCGTGGCGGACCTCGTCGTGCAGCCAGCGGAATCCGTCGGGCGGGAGGGGCGAGCCGGTGGTGGCGACGCACTGGACGCGGGAGAGGTCGAAGTCGCGTGACGGGTGGACGCCGGCCTTGCGGCAGGCCATGACGTAGGCGGCCGAGGTGCCGTAGAGGGTGGCTCCCGTGCGTTCCGCGATCCGCCACTGGGCGCCGGTGTCCGGGTAGCCGGGGCTGCCGTCGTAGAGGACGATCGTCGTGCCGGTCAGGAGGCCGGAGACGAGGAAGTTCCACATCATCCAGCCGGTCGAGGTGTACCAGAAGAACCGGTCCTCGGGGCCCAGGTCGCAGTGCAGGCCGAGCTGCTTGAGGTGCTCGATGAGGATGCCGCCCTGGGACTGGACGATGGCCTTGGGCAGGCCGGTGGTGCCGGAGGAGTAGAGCACCCACAGGGGGTGGTCGAAGGGGACCTGATCGAAGACGGGTTCCGCGTCCGCGGCCGTCAGGGCCGACCACTCCAGGGCGCCCTCGGGCGCCTGGGTGCCGAGGAGCGGGATGTGCACGACGGCGCGCAGGGTGGGCAGCTCGCGGCGCAACTCGGCGACGATCTCGCGTCGGTCGTGTTCCTTGCCGCCGTAGCGGTAGCCGTCGACGGTGAACAGGACGACAGGTTCGACCTGCTGGAAGCGGTCCAGGACGCTGCGGGCGCCGAAGTCGGGGGCGCAGGAGGTCCAGACGCCGCCGACGGCGGCCGTGGCGAGGAGGGCGACGACCGCCTCGGAGATGTTCGGGAGGTAGCCGCTGACGCGGTCTCCGGGACGCACGCCGAGGGCACGCAGTTCGGCTGCCAGGGAGCCGACCTGTCGGCGCAGTTCGGCCCAGGTCACCGGGCGGGGCTCGTGGGTCTCGTCGACGTACAGGAGGGCCGGAGCGCCGGGGCGGGTCTCTGCCGCGCGCAGGGCGTGTTCGGCGTAGTTGAGCGTGGCCCCGGGGAACCACTGGGCGCCGGGCATCGAGCGGTCGCCCAGCACGCGCGCGTAGGGGGTGGAGAACCGAACGTCGAACCATTCCGTGACGGCTCTCCAGAATGTCTCCAGCTCGTCGACGGACCAGCTGTGCAGGGCCGTGTAGCCGCCGTCGGAGGGTGCGCCGTGGTGCTCGGCCGCCCAGGTCTGGAACTTGGTGACCTGGGCCCGGGCGATGCGTCCCGGATCAGGCTGCCAGAGCGGTTGAGGGTTCACGGTCGACATGGGGCGGCTCCCGGACTGTGCGCGTCGTGTGCGTCGCTCGCGCACGGGCTGGGGTGTGCGCGTACGCGGCTGACACGGACGATGCCATGTGATCGACTTGTACACCAGGGTGCGCCCCACATAGTCCGTGTCGTGAAGATGTGGTCCCGACCTAGGTGAACGGCAGTTGAACGACACGCGCGCGCGGGGCGGTCGATGGCAGGGTGAGCAGCATGAACGGTCGTGACCTGGTGCGTTCGGTAAAGGTGGTCGGTTCTGTGGGGGCGGCCCAGGGGTTGCGGACCGTGCGGGCCGCGTGGCGCAGGCGACGTGCCGATGCCACTGGGCTGCCGCCACGGAAGGGTGAGCGGGCGCGGGTGCCCGGGCTCGTCCTGGACGCCGTGCCGGGTCCTGGTGGCGGTGTCATCCGGTTCAGTCGTTCGGAGCTGCGGATCACCGTCACCGTGAGTGGGGCCGTCTTCTGGGGCTGGGACGGGGTCGGCCCCGAGCCGTCGTACGCGCTCGCCGGCCGTTGCCCCGAGCCCGATCCGCGTGCGGTGCTGGAGCCGGACAAGGACGACGGCTGGCGGGTCGTCTCCGAACGGGTGACCGTCGTGGTCTCCCGGCACGGTGCCGTCGAGGTGTGTACGCCCGGGGGTGTGACGCTGCGCCGCGACCTGCCGCCGCGGTGGTGGGAGCCGGACGGCGGGGGCGGCGGGCGCTGGATGCAGCGGTCCGAGGTCGCGGCGGACGCCAGGTTCTTCGGTCTCGGGGGGCGCGCGTCGGGGCCTCGGTTGCGTGGCGGAACGTACCGGCTGTGGAACACGGATCCGAAGCATGCCTTCGGTCCGGGTGACGACCCGCTGTACATCACGATGCCGGTGCAGCTGGTGGTGGCCGACGCCGCCACGCACCTGGTGTTCCACGACACCTCGTGGGACGGCACGGTGACGCTGCGGGAGGGCGAGGAGGGGGCCGGTTCCGGGCACGATCGGGCGGGGAGCTGCGAGCTGCGCATGGACGGCGGTCCGTTGCGCTGCTGGGTCATGGTCGGTACGCCCGCGCGGGTGCTGCACGGCTGGGCGTCGCTCACCGGGGCGTCGGCGCTGCCTCCGGCGTGGGCGCTGGGGCACCATCACGCGCGGTGGGGCTTCGGCAGTGAGCAGGAGGTGCGGCGGATCGTCGCGGGCTACCACGAGCGTGGTCTGCCGCTCGACGCCGTGCATCTGGACATCGACCACTACGACGCCCATCAGGTCTTCACCGTCGATCACGAGCACTTTCCCAAGCTGCCGGTTCTGGCCGACGAGCTGCGGCGGGACGGGATACGGCTGGTGTCGATCGTCGATCCGGCGGTCAAGGCCGAGCCGGGCAACGCGGTGTTCGACGGCGGGGCGGCCGAGGACGCGTTCGTGCGGGACGCCTCGGGGCGGTTGGTGCGGGGAGTGGTGTGGCCCGGTGACGCCGTCTTCCCGGACTTCACGCACGCACGCGTGCGGCAGTGGTGGGGCGGCCTGTACGCGGAGCGGATCGCCCAGGGGTTCTCCGGCTTCTGGCACGACATGAACGAGCCGACGTCGTTCGCCGCCTTCGGGGAGTCGACGTTGCCCCGTTCGGCCCGGCACGCCCTGGAGGGGCGGGGTGGTGACCATCGTGAGGCGCACAACGTGTACGCGCTGTGCATGGCCCGGGCGGGATACGAAGGGCTGCTCGAGCTGGCGCCCGAGGAGCGGCCCTTCGTCTTCTCGCGTTCCGGGTGGGCGGGCATGCAGCGCTACGGGGGGAGTTGGTCGGGTGATGTGGCCACGGGCTGGCCCGGGCTGAGGGCGTCGCTGTCGCTGGTCATGGGGCTCGGCCTGTGCGGGGTGCCGTATTCGGGACCGGATGTCGGCGGTTTTGACGGGAGCCCGTCACCGGAGCTGTATCTGCGGTGGTTCCAGTTGGCCGCGTATCTGCCGCTGTTCCGCACGCACTCGAGTATCCGGGCGGGGCGCAGGGAGCCCTGGGAGTTCGGGGCCGGGGTGCTCGAGCACGCGCGCGTGGCCCTGTTGGAGCGGCGTCGCCTGTTGCCGTACTTCCTGACGCTGGCGCATCTGGCGCGCCGTACGGGGGCGCCCTATGTGCGCCCGTTGTGGTGGGCTGCACCCGAGGACCGTGCGCTGCGTGACTGCGAGGACGCTTTTCTGCTGGGCGACTGCTTGCTGGTGGCACCGGTACTGGACCCCGGCGCGGACCGGCGTGCGGTGCAGCTGCCGCGGGGGCGCTGGTACGACACGGTCACGGAGAGGGCGTACGAGGGGCCCGGGCAGGTCCTTGTCGACGCTCCCCTGTCGCGCATTCCGGTGCTCGCCCGCGCTGGTGCCGTCTTTCCGGTACGCGGTGCGGACGGCGGGCTGGAGCTGGAGGTGTGGGCGCCCGCCCGCGGGCGGGCCGGGGGCGGGCTGGTGGTACCGGACGCGGGCGACGGTTGGGACGAGCCCGAGTTCGAGCGGTACGTCGCCCGCTGGGAAGGTTCGCGTGTGGTCGTCGAGCGCGAGGGCGAGGACGGCATACACGCGCCGTCCCACCCGGTGCGCCTGCGGGGAGTCGTGGAGCGCTGAGCTCAGTACCGGCCCTCGAACCACGCCCGTACGGCCACGGTGTGCAGGGGGAAGGCGAGTTCCTCCGGCCTGCGCAGGAGGTGCCAGCCCTCCGTCTCGTCGGTGGCTGCGGAGGTGGGAAGGCCCTCGGCGGGGCGTTCCGGAAGGAGCCCGAACAGCAGGAGGTGCCGGCCGTCGGGGGAGCTCATCGCGTCGACGAGCCGCACGTCGCGGCTCGCGGCGTCGATGCGTGTCTCTTCCTTGAGCTCACGGACGACGGCCTGCCGCCAGTCCTCGCGGTCGTCGATGAAGCCGCCGGGCAGTGCGATGCCCCCGCGCGCGGGAGCGACGGTTCGGGTGATGACGACGAGGGCGGTGCCCTGTGTGTCGTACACGGGCTGGAGTGCGACCGCCACGGGGAGCGGGTTGCGGTAGGCCGCGGTGTGGCAGGCCGGGCAGGTGCGGGGCCAGCCGGAGACGCCCTCTCCGTAGGGCGCGCCGCAGCTCGAACAGTGGGAGCCGACTGCGGAGTTGGGGGTGGAGTGCTGAGTTTCGGACACGCGGCGGACTGTATCCGATCACGGAAAGGGCGTCTTCCTCAGGCGGCTCGGTGGCGCTTTCTGCAGTTCAGTGGGTCTTGGTGACGGACTTGGAGGACACGGGGAAGTCGAAGTAGGTGTCCGGGTACGGCTCGGGCTTGAAGGTGTAGTGCCACCATTCTTCGGCGAGGTTCACGAAGCCGAGGCCCTCCAGGGTGTTCTTGAGCAGCAACCGGTTGGCACGCTGCTGGCCCTGGATGCGCGGATCGAGGGTGTGAGCAAGGGTGGCGAAGCAGTCGAAACCGGTTCCCATGTCGACGGAGTTGTCGGGAAAGCGTTGGCTCTTGGGCGCGTAGCAAGGCACCAGGGGCTCCCCGGGGACGTAGGGCCTGGTGGGCCGGGCGGGGAGTTTCACGAGGGTGAGGTCCATGGTCGAGCCGCGGCTGTGCCCGGACTTCTCGGCGATGTAGCCGTCGTCGAACAGGCGGGTCTTGTCGACGTTCGGGTAGAACTCGGGCTTCATCGCCTGGTCGTCGAGGTCCTGGGCCCAGCGGACGAAGTGGTTCACGGCGCGCTGTGGCCGGTAGCAGTCGTAGACCTTGAGGGTGTAGCCCTGGCGCAACAGCCTTGTCTGCGCCCGGTGGAGGGCTTCGGCTGCGGGCCGGGTGAGGATGCAGAGGGGCTGGCGGTAGCCGTCGATGCGCTCCCCCACGAAGTTGTGGGGGGTGAAGTAGCGCATCTCCTGAAGGATCGTCGGGTCTACGGCTCTCAGGGCCACGAAGTCCTGGGGCGCCTTCGGTTCGGTTGCCGCCCGGGCGGTGGTGGAGGCGGTTGTCACCGCGAACAGGGCCGCGAGCACGGTGATCAGAGCGCGTACTGCGCGAGAGCGTCGTGTCATGTCTCCTGCCTGCCCATTTTCCTGCACTGGTGGCACACTTCTGACGTGCCGTCAGGTTACGTTTCCAGGAGGTGTCTTGGTGCGGACACGCAAACCCGTGGTCACCGGATGGTTCACCGGTGACGAGGACGACTTCAGGCTCCTGGGCACGCGCTGCTCGATCTGCTCCTCGGTGTTCTTTCCGCGCGAGGAGGTGCACTGCCGCAACCCCGGGTGCCCGGGTGGCGACCTGGAGGAGGTGCCGCTCTCACGGCGGGGGCGCGTCTGGTCGTACACGGACAGCCGGTACCGGCCTCCGTCACCCTATGTGACCGATCCGGAACTTCCCTGGGAGCCGTACGCGTTGATCGCTGTGGAACTGGAGGCCGAGCGGATCGTGGTGCTGGGGCAGGCGGTACCCGGGGTCACCGTCGCCGATCTGACGGTGGGCATGCAGGTGGAGGCCGTGCCCGGCGTGCTGTACGAGGACACGGAGACGGTCTGGACGACCTGGCAGTGGCGACCGAGGGGGGTCGAGGCATGACGGGAGAGGTGGCGGTGCTGGGTGCGGGCCTGCATCCCTGGGGCAAGTGGGGACGCGGTTTCGTCGAGTACGGCGTGGCGGCGGCCCGCGCGGCACTCGCCGACGCCGACCTTGACTGGCGGGACGTCGACTCGGTCGTCGGCGCGGACACCGTGCGCGGCGGCTACCCCGGGTACGTGGCCGGGGCGACGTTCGCCAAGGCACTGGGCTGGCAGGGAGCTCGCGTCGCGAGCGTCTACGCGGCGTGCGCGTCCGGCGCGCAGGCGATCAACACCGCGCGGGCTCAGATCCTGGCGGGCCTGGCCGACGCGGTGCTCGTGGTGGGCGCGGATGCCGCGCCCAAGGGTTTCTTCCGGCCGGCGGGCGGCGAGCGGCCCGACGATCCCGACTGGCTGCGATTCCGGGTGCTGGGGGCGACCAACCCGACGTACTTCGGGCTGTACGCGCGTCGGCGTATGGCCGTCCACGGGGACACGCTGGAGGACTTCGCCCAGGTCAAGGTGAAGAACGCCGCCATGGGGGCGTTGAACGGGTACGCGCGCTACCGCAAGCGAGTCACCGCCGAGGAGGTCGCCGCCTCGGCGGTGGTCGCCGACCCGCTGCGTCTGCTCGACATCTGCGCGACCTCGGACGGCGGCGCGGCGCTGGTGCTGGCCAGCATGGAGTTCGCGCGTCGGCGCGGGGTGGCGCGGCCCGTGCGGATCCGGGCCGTGTCCACCGTGACTCCGCGGTACCCCAACACCGTGCTGGACCTGCCGGACGTGGCGACGGATTCCGCGGTGGCGGTGGAGCCCGCCGCCGAGACGTTCCGGGCCTCGATCGCTCGGGCGGCCTTCGAGGAGGCCGGCCTGGGGCCCGAGGACCTGTCTCTGGCCGAGGTCTACGACCTGTCCACCGCCCTGGAGCTTCAGTGGTACGAGGATCTGGGGCTCTGCGGCGAGGGTGAGGGCGCGAAGCTCTTGCGGGAGGGCGCGACAGCGCCGGGCGGGCGCATACCCGTCAACATGAGCGGTGGGCTGGCCTCCTTCGGGGAGGCGGTTCCCGCGCAGGCGATCGCCCAGGTCTGCGAGGTGACCTGGCAGTTGCGGGGCACCGCCGGCGACCGGCAGGTAGCGGGGGCACGCGTGGGCATCACGGCGAACCAGGGGCTGTTCGGGCACGGGTCGGCGGTAGTCGCGGTGCGGTGAGACCGCGGGTGGTGCATACGCTGTGTGATCGGTCAGGAATCCTGCGTGAACGTCTCATGAACTGGGCCTGAGCCCGCACCGGCGGCGCCATCATGCTCCCGTGCGCTCCTGGACGGACACTCTCCGCTTCGGCTTCCAGCCGGTGGTCAATCTGACGACCGGCGGAGTCGTGGGGCTGGAGATACTCGCGCGCCCGGAGGGTGGTGACTGCCTGGCTGAGGCCCGCCGCCACCCGGAGCTCGACGCGCGGCTCGCCGTTCTCGGGGTCCGCACGGCGACGCATCGGGAGACGCTGCTGCCGCTGCACGTGAACGTGTTCGCCGCGACTCTGGCGGACCTCGGCGGACTCACCCTGCTGCACGACGCGGTGCGCGAGGCGGGGCGACTGCCGTGGGAGGTGACGATCGACGGCGTGCCGCCCTACACGCACGTGCCGCAGCCGGCCCTGTTGGAGGCGGTGGCCGCGCTGCGGGGGCAGGGCTTCCGGATCAGCGCGGATGGCGTCGGGGACGGTGACGTGCCGCTGAGGCTTCTCACCGACCTCGCGCCGGACCTGGTGAAGCTCGACGCATCCCTACTGGCGCGGCCTGCGGCGGTACGGGCGATGCGGACGCTGTGCGACGGGATCGGCGCACTCCTGTGCGTCGAGGGGGTGGAGACCGAGTCGCAGTGCGCGGCGGCGTTGGCGTCCGGGGCACAGCTGGCCCAGGGCGAGCTGTTCGCGCCGCCGGCCCGGCTTCCCGCCACGGATGTGTACTTTCCCTTGCGCTCCCCCGGCGTGGCTCCGCTCACGCGGTCCGGGCCGTGGGTGCGGGAGTTCGTACGGCCGGCCGCGCTGCTGCCCGCGACCACGTCCGCCGGGCAGGTGCGGGCGCTGCTGACGGGGTCGCCGGACGTGTCCGGGGTGTTGCTCGTGGACGCGGCGGGAGTGCCGGTCCGTTCCGTGCACCGCTCCCGCTTCCTGCTGTCGATGTCGGGGCGCTATGGACACGCGCTGTACGCCGACCGGCCCGCCGCGAAGCTCGGTGATCCGCCGCGGACGGTGGGGAACGACGCCACGGCCTGGGAGGTGTTGGACGTGGTGGCGGTCGGCGACCGGGACCGTACGTCGGACGACGTGGCCGTCGTCGACCGTCACAGGCGGTGCGTGGGTGTCGTACGGCTCGCGGACCTCCTGCGGGCGCGAGGCTGACTGCTCAGCAGGCGGTTCGACGCCGACTGTGCCAGTCTGAGAAAAAAGCGTCCGTTCGTCTGCTCTCAACCGTTGGTGTCGGCGACCTTGACGCCCCCAGGGCGCCGGGGAACACTTCCGGTGTCAGTCGACATCGCCGTACATACTCGGCGTATTCCGGCACCTGCGTCGCACGGGCCCTCCGCGTCTGGGCCCGTTCCCCTACGGGCGACTCGGCTGCGACGGCACGCTCGTCACGGACGCCGGGCGGGGCGCGCGATCTTCCTGTGCTCGGCTGAAGTCGCCATGGAAACGCACCCTGCACGGAGGGTCCGGGCCGTTTGTCCCGGGCCAGGCCAGGGCCAAGGAGCCGCCATGAGCAACGGAGACATATTCGTCGGGCGATCCCGGGCGCCTACACCGCTGCAAGGGAGTCCACGGCTCCAGCACCGCGATCCTGCTGGTCGCCCTGGTGGTCGTCGGCATCGGTCTCTCCCTCGGTGGGCCCACCGGCTGTGTCATCAACCCGACGCGCGACCCCGGCCCACGCATCGTGCACACTTTCCCGCCGATCCCGCACAAGGGAGCGTCCGAACGGGGCTATGCCTGGATCCCGGCCGTCGGTCCACTGATCGGCGGAGTGCACGGTGGCCTCATCCACAACGCAGCCTTCTGACCCAGCCCAAGGGGTAGCCATGACGGACAACGCCGAGAAGTACGTCGCCGCGATCGACCAGGGAACCACCTCCAGCCGCTGCATCATCTTCGATCACAACGGCGCGATCGTCGCAGTCGACCAGCGCGAGCACCGGCAGATCTTCCCCAAGCCCGGCTGGGTGGAGCATGACGCCACCGAGATCTGGGCCAAGGTGCAGGCGGTGGTCGCGGGAGCGGTGGCCAAGGCCGGGCTGCGCGCCGACCAGCTCAGCGCGCTCGGCATCACCAACCAGCGTGAGACGACGGTCCTGTGGGACCGGGCGACGGGAAAGCCCGTACACAACGCGATCGTGTGGCAGGACACGCGCACCGCCGCGCTGTGCAACGAGCTGGGCGGCTCGGACGGGCAGGACCGCTTCCGCGAGCAGACCGGGCTGCCGCTGGCCAGCTATTTCTCCGGGCCCAAGGCGGCCTGGCTGCTCGACAACGTGCCCGACCTCAGGACCCGCGCCGAGAACGGCGAGATCGCCTTCGGCACCATCGACTCCTGGCTCATCTGGAACCTCACCGGCGGCACCGACGGCGGGCATCACGTCACCGACGTGACCAACGCCGGCCGGACCATGCTGATGAACCTGGAGAGCCTGGAGTGGGACGAGTCCATCCTGAACGCGATGAACGTGCCCGCGGCCGTACTGCCCGAGATCAAGTCCTCCTCGGAGGTGTACGGGACCGCCGTCGGACAGCTGGCCGGCGTGCCGGTCGCCTCGGCGCTGGGCGATCAGCAGGCGGCCGTGTTCGGGCAGGCCTGCTACGACGTGGGAAACGCGAAGAACACCTACGGCACCGGCAGCTTCCTGCTGCTCAACACCGGCAACCGGCCGGTGCCGTCGAAGAGCGGGCTGCTGACCACCATGGGGTACAAGATCGGCACTGAACCGCCCGTCTACTGCCTCGAGGGGGCGATCGCCATCACGGGCGCCCTGGTGCAGTGGTTCCGCGACCAGTTGGGCATCATCCGTACCTCCGACGACATCGAGCCCCTGGCGGCGAGCGCCGAGGACAACGGCGGCGCGTACATCGTCCCCGCCTTCTCCGGACTCTTCGCACCGTACTGGCGTTCCGACGCGCGCGGAGTCATCACCGGGCTGACGCGGTACGTCACGAAGGCGCACCTCGCGCGCGCGGTGCTCGAGGCGACCAGCTGGCAGACCCGTGAGGTCGTCGACGCCATGTTCCAGGACTCCGGGGTGCACATCACGACCCTGAAGGTGGACGGCGGCATGACGAAGAACAACCTGCTCATGCAGCACCAGGCGGACGTGCTCGACGTGCCGGTGATCCGGCCGAAGGTCTCCGAGACGACCTGCCTGGGCGCCGCGTACGCCGCCGGGCTCGCCACCGGAGTGTGGAACGACCTCGACGAACTCAAGGCGCACTGGCAGGAGGACGTCACATGGACGCCGTCCATGGAGGCGTCGGTGCGCGACCGTGAGTACCACAGCTGGAAGAAGGCCGTGGAGAAGAGTTTCGGCTGGCTGGAGGACGGCCAGGGCTAGGCACACGCATGTACGGGTCGTTTCCGGGCCGCGGCCCGTACCCCGGTCGGCGGGGGTGCGGGCCGTGCGCGCGCGTGTCAGCCGTGCGGGTGGGACGCGTCAGGTCGTGACGCTCTGGCGGTGTTCGGCCCCGTACGCCATCGCGTGCTCGACGACGCCGATGAGGACGTCCTTGACTGACTCGCGGTCGCGGGCGTCGCACAGCAGGAGCGGTACGTCCTCGTCGAGGTCGAGGGCCTGACGGATGTCCTCCGCCGGATAACGGGCGGCTCCCTCGAAGCAGTTGACGCCGATGACGAAGGGTATGGAGCGCCGCTCGAAGTAGTCGACCGCGGCGAAGCAGTCCTCCAGGCGCCGGGTGTCGGCGAGCACGACGGCGCCCAGCGCCCCTTCGGAGAGCTCGTCCCACATGAACCAGAAGCGTTCCTGGCCAGGCGTTCCGAAGAGGTACAGCACCAGGTCTTCGCGCAGCGTGATGCGGCCGAAGTCCATGGCGACGGTGGTGGTGTGCTTGCCCTCCACGCCGCTGGTGTCGTCCACCGGACGCCCGGCCTCGGTCAGGTACTCCTCGGTGCGCAGCGGTCTGATCTCGCTGACCGCGCCGACGAGGGTGGTCTTGCCCACTCCGAATCCGCCGGCCACCAGGATCTTGAGCGTGACGGGCTCGACCGGGGGCTTGCCGCGCTCAGAACGCCCGAAGATCATCGATCTGTTCTCCTGCTTGATGGGGTCATGCTTAATGGGGTCATGCTTGATGAGGGTCGTGCGGCGGTGGGCCGTAGCCTCCCCCGCCGGGGGTCTCGATCACGAGTACGTCGCCGGGGCCGACGTCCGCCGAGTCGCTTCCACGCAGGTCGACGACGGTGCCGTCCGCGCGTTCCACACGGTTGGTGCCCAGCGCACCGGGCTCACCGCCGGCCATGCCGTACGGGGGGACCCGGCGGTGCTGGGACAGCGTGGAGACGGTCATGGGCTCGTGGAAGCGGATGCGTCGCACGGCCCCGTCCCCACCGCGCCACCGGCCTGCACCGCCGCTGCCGCGCCGGACCGCGAACTCGTCGAGCTGAACGGGCAGTCGCCACTCCAGGACCTCGGGGTCGGTCAGCCGGGAGTTGGTCATGTGCGTCTGGACGACACTCGCGCCGGGGAAGCCGTCGCCCGCGCCGGAGCCTGAGGCGACGGTCTCGTAGTACTGGTGGCGCTCGTTGCCGAAGGTGACGTTGTTCATGGTGCCGGATCCCTCGGCCTGGACGCCGAGCGCCGCATAGAGGGCGCCGGTGATCGCCTGCGAGGTCTCGACGTTCCCGGCGACCACGGCGGCCGGCGGGTCGGGGGCCAGCAGGGACCCGTGCGGCACGATGATCCTCAGGGGGCGCAGGCAGCCGTCGTTGAGCGGGATGTCGTCGTCGACCAGGGTGCGGAAGACGTAGAGGACGGCCGCATTGACGACCGCGAAGGGCGCGTTGAAGTTGGTGTTCAGCTGCGGTGATGTGCCGGTGAAGTCGACGGTGGCCGACCGGTTTTCGCGGTCCACGCGCACGCGTACGCGGATGACGGCGCCCGAGTCGGTCTCATACGCGTACTCGCCGTCGTCCAGGGCGTCGATGACACGGCGCACGGCCTCCTCGGCGTTGTCCTGGACGTGCCTCATGTAGGCCTGGACGACATCGAGGCCGTAGTCGCGGATCATGCGGCCGACTTCGTCGACGCCCTTCTGGTTCGCGGCGATCTGGGCGCGCAGGTCGGCGAGGTTGGTCTTCGGGTTGCGGGAGGGGTGGGGCGCTTCGGTGAGCAGGCGGAGCGTCTCCTCCTCGCGGAAGCGGCCGTTCTCGGCGAGCAGCCAGTTGTCGAAGAGGACGCCCTCCTCCTCGATGGTGCTGCTGTTCGCGGGCATGGAGCCGGGGGCGATGCCGCCGATCTCGGCGTGGTGGCCGCGGGAGGCGACGTAGAAGAGGATCCGATCACTCTCTGTGTTCTTGGAGGCTTCGGAATCCTCGGTGTCGAAGACGGGGGTGATGACGGTGACGTCGGGCAGATGTGTGCCGCCGTGGTACGGGTCGTTGACCGCGTACGTGTCCCCCGGCCGCATTCCGGCACCGCGGCGCCGGATGACCTCCTTGACGCTCGTGCCCATCGAGCCCAGGTGGACGGGGATGTGCGGGGCGTTGGCCACCAGGTTTCCGTCGGGGTCGAAGAGGGCGCAGGAGAAGTCGAGGCGTTCCTTGATGTTGACGGATTGGGCGGTGGACTCGAGTCGGGCGCCCATCTGTTCGGCGATCGCCATGAAGAGGTTGTTGAAGACCTCAAGCAGAACGGGGTCGACTTTCGTATCGAGATCGGAACTCTGCGTAATCGCCGCGCGTTCCATGAACAGATGCCCGTCTTCGGTCGCCGCGGCCTGCCAGCCGTCGTCGACGACGGTCGTCGCACTGGCCTCGGTGATGATCGCGGGGCCGGTGACCGTTTCACCGGGGGGCAGATCCTCGCGGCGGTGGAGGGGTACGTCGCGCCAGGCGCCGCTCGTGTGGAGGCGGGCCGTTCCGGGGGCGGCGGGGTGGCCTTCGTACGGGGCGAGGGCGGAGAGATCGGGGGGTCGGGTGATGCCGGTGGCTTCCACGGAGAGCGCTTCGACGACGATCGGGCGGTCGAGCGTGAAGGAGTACGTGGCGCGATGACGTTCTTCGAACGCGTGCCTCATCGCGTCGGGCTCGCTCAGCTCGACGGTGAGGGTGGTGTCGGTGCCGTCGTAGCGCAGCTGGGCCCGGCGGGTGACGTGGACGGAGTCCTCCGGGACGTCCTCGGCGAGGAGCTCGGCGTGAGCCGCGGCCGCCAGATCGTCGGCGGTCTCGAGGACGCCGGGCATCGCGGAGGGCTCGAGGGGTGCCTCCACGGACTGTTCACGCATGGCCGTGGTGTCGGCGAGGCCGATACCGAGGGCGGAGAGGACTCCGGCCATGGGCGGGATGAGGACGGTGCGGATGCCGAGCGAGTCGGCGACCATGCAGGCGTGCTGGCCGCCCGCACCACCGAAGGTGGTGAGGGCGTAGCGGGTGACGTCGTGGCCCTTCTGCACGGAGATGCGCTTCACGGCGTTGGCGATGTTGGTCACCGCGATCTGCAGGTAGCCCTCGGCGACCTGCTCGGGGGTGCGGTCGTCGCCGGTCCGGTCGCGGATCTCGCGCGCGAGGGCGGTGAAGCGGTCGCGGACGAGGGTGTCGTCCAGGGGTTGGTCGCCGTCGGGGCCGAAGACCTTGGGGAAGTGGGTGGGCTGGATCCGGCCGAGCATGACGTTGGCGTCGGTGACGGTGAGCGGGCCACCGCCGCGATAGCAGGCGGGGCCCGGGTCGGCGCCCGCGGAGTCCGGTCCCACGCGGTAGCGGGAGCCGTCGAAGTGGAGGACGGAGCCGCCGCCTGCGGCGACGGTATGGATGTCCAGCATGGGGGCGCGCAGTCGGACGCCGGCGATCTGCGTGGTGAAAACGCGCTCGTACTCGCCCGCGAAGTGGGAGACGTCGGTGGAGGTGCCGCCCATGTCGAAGCCGATGACGCGGTCGAATCCCGCGAGCTGCGACATGCGGGCCATGCCGACGATGCCGCCCGCCGGTCCGGACAGGATGGCGTCCTTGCCGCGGAACTGCCCGGCTTCGGCGAGTCCGCCGTTGGACTGCATGAACATCAGCCGTACGCCCTCGAGTTCGTCGGCGACGTGCTGGACGTAGCGGCGCAGCACGGGCGACAGGTAGGCGTCGACGACGGCGGTGTCGCCGCGCGGGACGAGCTTCATGAGCGGGCTGACCTCGCTGGAGAGCGAGATCTGCGGGAAGCCGATACGGGCGGCCAGCTTACCGACGGCCTCTTCGTTGGCGGGGTGGAGATGGCTGTGCAGACACACGACGGCGACGGCGCGGATCCCCGCGTCGTACGCCTCCTGGAGCGGGTCGACGAGGGCGTCGAGGTCGGGCGTGCGCAGGACGGTGCCGTCGGCGGCGATGCGCTCGTCGACCTCCACGACCCGTTCGTGAAGCAGCTCGGGGAGTTCGACGCGGCGGGCGAAGATGTGGGGCCGGTTCTGGTAGGCGATGCGCAGGGCGTCGCGGAAGCCGCGGGTGATGAGCAGCAGGGTCCGCTCACCCTTGCGCTCCAGGAGGGCGTTGGTGGCGACGGTGGTGCCCATGCGCACCACTTCTACGGGCTCCGGGGAGCCGCCCAGGAGCTCGCGTACGCCCGCGACCGCCGCGTCGGCGTACCGTGCCGGGTTGTCCGACAGCAGCTTGTGCGTCAGGAGCCGGCCGTCGGGGCGCCGCGCGACGACGTCAGTGAAGGTGCCGCCCCGGTCGACCCAGAACTGCCAGCCCGTCACGTCCTCACCCCGCTTCCGCGCTGCTCACAGCGCCCGCAGGCCGTTGATCACGTCGCGCAGAATACTCTCGTCCGGCAGTTCGGCGGGGGGTACGGGCCGGTTCACGTGGACGAGTTCCGCGTCCACGAGGTCCCCGACCAGGACCCGTACCACTCCGATCGGCAGGTTGAGGTCGGCCGCCAGTTCGGCGACCGACTGTGGGGTATCACGGCACAGGTCGACGATGTCCACATGTTCCGGGGACAGGCTGGGGTCGGCCTCCGGATCGTCCGCGTGGGGTTCCGTGACGACCACCGCGATCAGGTCGAGGCGGTGCTGGCCCGCACTGGTGGTGCGGCCGCGCGTCATGGCGTACGGGCGGACGACCGGTCCGGCTTCATCGTCGAACCAGTGGCTTCTTCCCTGACCGTCTGCGCTCATGCCATCCCACTACCCGCCCGAGGGCAGATCGGTACGCGGGGCGCTGCCCAGATGTACTCCGACCCGCTTGACCAGGAGCGTCATCTCGTAGGCGACCTGGCCGACGTCGGAGTCGGCGTCGGCGAGCACCGCGAGGCAGCTGCCGTCGCCGGCGGCCGTCACGAAGAGGAACGCGTCGTCGAGTTCGACCACGGTCTGTCGGACGTTGCCGGCCTCGAAGTGGCGGCCGACGCCCTTGGCGAGGCTGTGGAATCCGGAGGCCACGGCGGCCAGGTGTTCGCTGTCCTCCCTGGTCAGGTCCCTCGACACCCCTGTCGGCAGGCCATCTCCGGAGAGCACGAGGGCCTTGCGGATACTGGCGACGCGGTCGACGAGGTCGTCGAGGAGCCAGTTCAGCCCGCCCTGATTGGTCGCGGTGTGGCCGGTCGGCTTTGGTGCGGTCATCGACCGTCCCCCTTAGTCGTTCGTTGTGGTGCTGTGCCGCTGTCGGCTTCGTCGCCCGCGGCGTTTTCTGCGCGGCCCCGTTGCCAGCCACGCTGGAGCGAGGCCATTCGGCTGCGCACCTCGTCGGCGTCGCGCTCGGCGAGTTCCGTCGTGTCCTCGGTGCGCCGCCCGGAACCCTGCTTCAGTTGCGGAGCCAGGTTCGCCTGGCGTACCCGCCTGGGCAGCGCCCCGGTGCCGGAGCCGGTCTCGTGAGGGGCGGGGCCCTGGCCGGCCTCGTGCGGCGCGCGGTCGGAGCGCTGGTTCACTTCGTCCGAGGCGCCGGCCGCGATCGCGGGACGCCGCGCGCGCCTGGGAAGGGCGGGAGGTTCCGAAGGCTCCTCGAAGCCGCGGCCGGGGTTCGCGGAGGACCCTGCGGGGCGGTCGGGGCCGCCGGTCCCGCGACGGAGGGGCGCCTCCGTACCGCGGCGGCGGGTCGGCAGCGGGGCGGGCATCCCGGTCTCCGGGCTGCGTGGGCCCGGGTGCGTCGAGGGGTCCTCGTCCGCCTCCTCCCGTCGGGACCGCTGCTCGGTGACCGGGCGCCCGTGCGAGCTGACGAGCTTGGGCGTCCGGCGGCGCGGCAGCGGTACGGGATCACCGGAGCCCGAGTCAGTGTCGGTCGCCTCGGCGCCACCCCCCGGGCCGGGGAAGCGTCGGCCGGGCTCCTCGAGGCGGCCGGTCGGCGTCGCGTCGGGGTGGGCGGCGGAGTGGCGCGGGCGGAAGAGCGCGCCACGCTCCCCGTCCTCCTGGTCGAGCGGGTCGGGGAAACCGGCGAGGGCGTCCAGATCTACCGGTGCCTCCAGTTCGACCGGGCCGTCGAGAAGCGAGGCGGGCAGGCCAGGGGGCAGGACGGGCACCTGGGAGAGCGCGGCCCTGCGGCTCTCCGCGGGCTCGGCCTTCTTGGCGGCCCAGGGCCGGTCGAGGCGGAAGCCGACGCCGTTGGTGTCCGGGACGTCGTCGGTGAGCAGCGCGTCGGGGATGAAGACGACGGCGGTCGTTCCTCCGTACGGGGACGGCTGCAGCGAGACCCGGACGTTCTGCCGCTGGGCGAGCCGGCTGACCACGAACAGTCCGAGCCGGTCGGTGTCGGACAGTTCGAACTCGGGAGTCTCCGCGAGCCGGAGGTTGGCGTCCAGGAGTGCCTCGGCCGCCATGCCGAGACCACGGTCGTGGATTTCCAGGGTGAAGCCGTTGGCCACCCGCTCGCCCAGGACCTGGACGGCGGTGTGCGGCGGAGAGAACACGGTGGCGTTCTCGAGGAGCTCGGCCACGAGATGGGTGAGGTCCGCGACGGCCGGGCCGGTGACGGCGACCCGCGGCAGACGGCGGACCTCGATGCGTTCGTAGTCCTCGACCTCGGCGACCGCGGCCCTGACGACGTCCATGAGCTGGACGGGCTTGCGCCACTGTCGGGAGGGGGCGGCGCCGGAGAGGATCACGAGGCCCTCGGCGTGGCGGCGCATGCGGGTGGTGAGGTGGTCGAGGCGGAACAGGTCGGCGAGTTCCTCGGTGTCCTCGGTCCTGCGTTCCATGGTGTCGAGCAGAGTGAGCTGCTTGTGCAGGAGGACCTGGCTGCGGCGGGCGAGGTTGACGAAGACCTCGGAGACACCGGATCGGAGCTCGGCCTGTTTGACTGCGGCTTCGACGGCGGCGCGCTGCAGGGTGTTGAGGGCCTGCCCGACGTCCCCGATCTCGTTCTTGTCGTACTCCAGCCGCGGGACCTCCGTCTCGATGTCGACCTGTTCTCCGGCGGAGAGGCGGCGCATCACGCTGGGCAGCCGGACGCCGGACGCCTCGTGGGCCTCCAGGCGCAGCTGTCGCAGGTCGCGTATGAGGGCGCGGCCGATGCGTATGGACAGGAAGAGCGAGACGAGCAGGGCGATCAGACCGAGGACGCCCACGATGATCGCCTGGACGATTCCGCTGATGGCGATGGGGCGGACGCGGTCCTGGTAGCGGTCGTTGGCCTGGTCGTCGAGGGTGGCGAGTTCGTCGAGGACGTTTCCGGCCGCGGTGTCCCAGGTCTCGGCGGTGACGCCGCGGGGCATGCTGCCGGACCTGGCGGCGAGGGTGGACCGCTCGGCCGTCCGCAGCGGGGCGGTGGTGGCGTTCTTCCAGAAGCTGTCGTAGCGTTCGCGCTCCGCTGTGGGCAGCTGCGCGAGGCTGATGTCGTAGACGGCTTCTCGCTGGGCCTCGAGGTCCGAGACGTGACGGATCTCGTCACGGGTGACCTGGCCCACGACCAGGGCGGAACCGAGGAGGGCGTCCTCCTCGGAGAGCAGTTCGCGGGCGCGGGCGACGTTGACAAGTGCCCGGTACTGCTTGTCCATCTCCACGCTGTCGACGACGTCCAGGGTGGACAGCAGGGTGTAGCAGGGGTCGATCAGACGGTTGTAGAGGTCCAGGGCCTGCGCCCGGGTGACGGTGCCCTCCTCGACACTGCGGCGCAGGGAGTCGAGGCCCTCGAAGGCATCCAGGACCGCGGTGAGCCTGTCACCGTCGTCCTGGTCGAGGGCGTCACGCACATCCGAGTCCTTGGAGTTGCGGCGGATCTCGGCGACGGCCTCGTCCGTGCCGGTCCGTGTGTGACGGAGCGCGGCGAAGGCGTTGGCGGCGCGGGGATCGGCCAGGTAGACCAGGGTCTGGCGACGTTCTTGCTGGATGACGCGGACGGTGTCCTCGACCGGGTAGCCGATCTTCTCCACCACGTCCGACACATTGAAAAGCCGACTGGCTTCTCGCCCCGTGAGGACCGTGGCGAAGCCCCAGACGGCCGTCAGGGACACCAGCGGCACGAGCAGCAGCGCCACGATCTTCCGGCGGATGGACTTCCCGCGAAAGCGCATGGCCTCCCCCAGCTCAACCCCCACCGTCCAGGGGGTACACATGTGCGTCAACAAACGGCGCGAGCCTACTACCGACGCACAGGTAACTCGAAAGCCGGTCCGGAACCTGAACTTCCGCACCGGCGGCAAGACATCAGGAGTTGTCCCGTCATTGCGGGAGATTGCGACACCGAATCGGGCGGCGGCCGCCTGACCGGAACCGAGCTTCCCTTCCGAGCAGTTGGCCAGAATTTTTCCTTTCTTGGGAATCTTCGAGGCGCCTCGTTCGTCCTTCTCTACGGGAGTTGGGGGCGGAATCGGCCACAGGAGCCGCGTCCCGCACCTGGGCGGCGTAAAACAGCGCATGCCGGGCAGCCACTGGGGAGCCGGTCCTTTCGGGCCGGGGCGAGCGGTCTGCTGGCGGTGGGGAGTGACACCTTGATGGGCACGGCGGAGCGACACAAGGCGCCCGCGCGCGACGTGGCGGCGCACACGACGGCGGAGCGGAGTACCAAGGCACCGGATCGCGACATTCCGACAGACGGCCGCGGGCACGAGAAGGCACGTCAGGAGAGGCCGTCCTACCGACCCTTGTGGATCGAGGAGCCCGCGCGACGACGCCGGCTGCCCGACCCGGTACGTACGGCGGCCGTGCGTGCCGTTCTGCTCATCGCCGTGACGCTGCTTCAGGCGATGGTGGCCTTCCTGTGCACGATGGCCGGCTCCTGGCTGGCGGCCCCGATGGTGATCAGCAGTGTGGTGAGCACGGTGGTGGCCACCTGGGGCGCCTTGGACGTGTGGGTGACGCGCCAGGTCTGGAACCAGCGCAACGGCGTGGTCTCGGCGCCCAGCAGCACCGCACGGGCCCTGCGCCGCGAGCGACGCCGCGCCCGACGACAGGCGCGCGCCGGCGAGCGAGCGCAGGAGCGGATACGCCGGTCCGGCGGGGCGGGGCAGTTGTCGCACCCCTGACGGCCGGTCAGGTGCTGTGCCCCTGAGCAACAGTGGCCGGTGAGGGCCGGGGCATCGAGCGGCCCGGCCCAGCTGGACCTGACTCGACGAGTTCGACGAGTTCGACGAGTTCGACGACGAGAACTACCTGCGCCAGTCCTCGTCCTGGTGATCGGCGAGCCGTGAGCGGAGCTTTGAAGGGCCGCCTGATCAACCGGTGGTCGGCGCGGGGCGTTTGTACATCCTCGTCGCCGTGATCTCGCTGTGCACCGCCTCCCCCGCCTGTGGCTGCTGGGGCAGTCCCGGGCGGAGATGTTCCTCCACGCTGATGTACTTCAGGCCCGCCCTGAGGTCGGCGTCGTTGCGCAGTCGGATGACCAGCGGGAACTCCGCCAGCGCGGTCGTGTCGAACAGGCCGGTGGTGTACAGGAGCTGCACGCCGAGGGCGTCCGAGACCGCCCGCTGGAGTTCCAGGAGGTAGGTCGCGTTGGCGCGGCCGATGGGGTTGTCAAGGAACAGGGTTCCGGCGTACCGGTGTTTGTCGCGACCCCGGTCGTTCGACCTCAGTGCGGCCATCGTGCAGTACAGCGCGATCGCGGCCGTGAGGAGCTGGCCACCGGAGAACACGTCACCCATCTGCCCGACGGGCACGCGCTCGGCACGCAGCACGGCGTCCGGCTTGAGGATCTCGACGGCGACGCCCTTGGGTTGCAGGGCGGCGGCGACTCCCCGCAGCAGCAGCGACATGCCGTCGCGCCGCAGGTCGGAGTTCTTCTTCACGGCCGCGCGGGTCGCCTCGTCAATGACCTCGCCGAGCCGTTCGGTGAGCGTGGCCTGATCGGGCTCTTCGAAGCGGATGCGCAGGAACTCCTGCCCGGACCACTCACCGAGGCCCTCGGGGAGACGGGAGAGACGCTGGGCGGACCTGAGCGTGGCCAGGGCGGACTCGACGAGCCCTCTGAGCCGGTCCACGATCGAGTCCCTGTTCCGCTCCAGCTGCGCCAACTCGTCTGTCAGGACGCGCAGTCTGGGTGCGAAGGCGTCCGCCCACTTCTGGGCGTGCTCGGGCAGCGCGGAGGCAGGCAGCTCACGGATCTGCTGCCGCGCGGGGGTGCGTACCTGCTCGTAGCGTGTGGAGTTGGCGTGCCGGACGAGGATGTCGCTCGCCTCGCGCACGGCCGACTCGGCCGCGGACAGGTCGGCGGCGCACCCGCGCAGCGAACGCCGGGCCTCGGCGGCCGACTGACGGGCCTCGTCCAGGCTGCCGGGGTACGGCTCGGGCTCCTCCTGCTCCTCCTCGGGGGCATGCTCACGGAGCAGGTCGCGCAGCATCGCGGCGGTCTCCTCGAAGCCGCCGACGGCGTCCTCGGCGGCACGGTGGGCGTCGAGCAGCTCGGCGTGCGCCTCCCGGGCCTGGGCCAACGCCTCCGTGCGGGAGGCGAGTTCGGTGGTCGCGGTCCGCAGGAGTGCCTGGGCGTGCTCGGCGTCGCGCGGTTGCTGGTCCTCCGGCAGCTCGGTGTGGGTCTCGCCGTCCTCGGGGGCGTGCCGCTCGGCCTCGCCGCGCAGCCGACCGAGCTGCTCGCTCGCGCTGGACATGCGGGTCTCCAAGAGCTGCACCAGCTCCTCCGCGCGTGCGGCGGCGGCCTGTCGGGACGGTCCGTCGGAGCCGTCGGGCGACTGGAGCAGCTGCTCCGCGCGCGTGCGGACCTTGTTGCTCAGCCGGTCCAACTCGGCCCGGGCCGCGCTCTCGTCGCTCTCCGCGCGGGCCTGCTCGGCTCGCAGGTCGGCGCCGACGCCGACCTTCTCGTAGACCTGCGAGGCGGCCCGGTAGGCCTCGCGGAGGGCGGGCAGCGACGCCTTGGGCCCGTTCGCGTCGTCCTCCGGCACATCGTCGGGGGCGCCGGCGATCTCGGAGCGCTCGGCGCGCAGCGCCCGCGCGGTACGGCGGGCGTCGTCGGCGGCACGCTGGGCGGCGCGCCGGTCCTCGTCGGCGGCGCGAGCCCGCTCCAGGCAGGACTGGGCCCGGGCCTCCGACTCGGTGGCCTCGTCGGCGAGTTCACGCAGCTTGACCTGCCAGCCGGCACGCTCGCGCAGTCGGAAGGCGAGTCCGGCGAGCGCGTCGGCGGCGCGCCGGGCCTTCTGCGCGACCTCCTGCCGCTCGTCCCGCACCTGCGCGGCCTCGGCGGCGGCCTCGTCGGCCTCCGCCCGCACGGTCCGCGCCTCGGCGAGCTCGGCCTCCGACTCCTCGGCGAACGCGCGTGCCTCCCGGGCGCCCTCGGCCAGCTCCAGGAGCCGCCCGGCCGGACAGCCGGTACGCCATGAGGCGAGCCGCGCCGCCAGCTCACGGTCCTTACCGAGCCGGGCGGCGAGCGTGCGGATCTCCTCGTCCCGCTCCGTCGCCCGCGCGCGCAGCGCCTGCCGCTCCTCGTCGGCGGCGTGCTCGTCGTGCATGGCCGGGTTCGGCGGTACGAGGAAGACGTCGCCGGTGTCCGAGTCCGGTGCCGGGGTCGGTGCGAGCAGGGCGGCGGCCGTACCGACCGCCACGGCGGACCTCGGTAGCAGCGCGGCGTCGCTGAGCGCCTCGCGGGCCCGCGCGTGCGAGTCCGGGTCGGTGATGATCACGCCGTCGACCAGTTCCGGGCGGGCGGCCAGCACCCGCGCGTGGTCGGTGGGGTCGACGGCCTGGGCGAGGTAGCGCCAGCCGGGCAGCGCGGGGATGCCGTGCTCGCCGAGGAACTCTACGGTGGCGAGCACGTCCGGGCCGGGCGGCAGCAGTCCGCCGTCACCGAGGGCGCCGAGGATGCGGGCGTCGTCGGCGGCTGCGGTGCGCATCTCGAACAGCTGACGCTCGGCGGAGGAGACCGCGTCGTCGAGGAGTTCGCGCAGCTCGTCGGCGAAGCGGTCCAGGTCCTCGGGGGTGAGGAGGCCGTCCGCGAGGTCGCCGCGGCTGAGGGGGGTGGGCGTGGGCCGTGTGCCTTCGGTGAGGGCACCGGAGCGCGGGGAGGGGGGCGTTTCGTCGGGCTCGGTGGCGGAGCGCCGCGCGGAGGTGCCGTCGCCGGTGGCGTCGGCCTCCGCCCGGCGGGCCGGCACCGCGCTGCGGCCCTCGCCGGAGGCACCGGGCAGGCTCAGCAGTTCTGCCAGCCGCTCCTCCGCCGCCAGCCCCTCGGCGATGCGCCGCTCGGCCTCGTACGAGCGTTCCGCCGCCGTGGCCGCGTCGGCCGCGCGGGCCGCCGTGAGTTCCGCGCGGGATTCGGCCGAGGCCGTCTCACGCGCGTGCTCGGTGGCCCTGCGTGAGGCCTCCCGCGCGGTGTCCCAGGCGGCGACGGCGGCCTTCTCGGCGTCGCTGGCCGCGAGGGCCGCGCGCGCGGGGTCGGCGTCGGGCGCGCTGTCGTCGAGCCAGCCCGCGCGCACCGCCTCGGCGGTCTCCTCCTCGACCTCGGTCAGGCGCTGGCGCAGATGGCCGACCTCGCTGCGGGCACGCTGGGCTTCGGTGGCCGCGGACGTGGAGTCCCGGTGGGCCGCCTCGCCGACCTCCTGGAGGGCGGCGGACCGCTCCTCCTCCTCGTTGGCGTGGCTCTCGGCTCTCTCGGCGGCCGCGTGCAGGGCCCGTACGAGGTCGAGGGCGGCCTTGGCGCGGGCGGCGAGCGCAGGCGCCGCGTCCCGCTCGGCCTCCTGGATCGCGGCGGACACACGCGCGACACGGTCGGCGGCGGCACGGTGGCGCAGGACGGCCTCGGCCGCCTGCCAGGCGGAGTGCAGGGTGCGCGCGTCGGCGAGTTCGCGCTTCTGCGCGGCGGCGGACTTCTCGGCGGCGGCCAGCGCCAACGAGGCGTGCCGGTAGGCGAGTTCGGCCGCGATCAGCGCGCTGCGCTGTCGCGCGCCCTCGGAGTGCGTGACGGCGTAGGCGGCGGCCGTGACCCGCTGGGCGAGGTCGGTGCCGCGTGCGCGTTCCCGCACCGCGCGCGCGAACAGCCGCCTGGCCAGGGTGCGGGTACGGCGCTCGGCCCCGGTGTGGATGTCACGCGCGCGTGCGCGGGCCTCGGCGGCCTCGACGATCCGCCCGAGCAGGTCGACGGACCCGGCGGTGAAGTCCCGTTCGGCGATCAGCTCGGCGCGTCGGCCGAGCTTGTTGCCGAAGCCGCTGACGAGGTCGGCCAGACCGTCCGTGTCGCGCGTGTCCGTCACGGCCCGCAGGAGGAGATCGGTGAAGTCGGAGTCCTTCTTGACCGCGAACAGGCCGGCGGCCTCACCCTCGTCGGCGTTCATCTCGCGCTGGTAGCGGAAGAGTTCCGGGTCGAGCCCGAGGTCACCCAGGTGCTCGATCCACCGGTCGTGGATCTCCTCCCAGTGCACCTCCAGGTACGGGTACGCCTTGCCGGCCTCGGTGAGGGCGTCCCGGAACCCCTTCATGGTGCGCCGGCGGCCCTGAGCGCCCGACTGCCCCTCGACGGACGGCCGTACGGCGGTGGACTCGGCGACGGGCAGGTTGTCCAGGGTCAGTCCGGGGCCGGGCCGGAACGAGTACCAGGCCTCGGCGAACTTCCGCGGGTCGTTGGAGACCTGGCGCCCGCGCCACTCGCTCACCTTGCCGACGACCACGCACTCGCCGGTCAGTACGTGCTGCCACTCCAGCGCCACATGCCCGCAGTCGTCGGCGAGCAGGAACTTGCGCAGCACACCGGAACTGGCGCCGCCGAGGGTGTTGCGGTGGCCCGGCAGCATCACGGAGAAGATCAACTTGAGCAGCACGGACTTGCCGCCGCCGTTCTCCAGGAAGAGCACACCGGCGGGCGCGGGCCGACGCGGCGGGCCGACGGGCTCCTCCTCGAAGAACTCCGCCTGCATGGGGGCGGGGTCGGGCACGACGTCGCCCACACCCCGCAGGTCAAGCACGGTGTCGGCGTAGCGCGCACCGGCGGGCCCGATGGAGTAGAGGCGGACCCGGGACAGCTCGTACATGGCGGACTCTCGTAAGTCTTCGGCAGATCAGGGGGGTTCAGAAGCCTCGGGAGCTTCGGTGCTTCAGGAGTGGAACGGCAGACCGGCGTCGGCCACCAGGTCCAGGTCCTCGGTTTCCTCGGCGGGCAGCAGCGTCGGCGTGCCGTCGGTCATCGGGACCACGCCCAGTTCGAGGAGCTCGGCCATGGCGGCGCTTCCCGCCATGTCCCGCACCTGGAGCTGGTACCGCGCCGTCGTCCGATACGTACCGCCGTTGTCGTCTCCGGTGCGCTGCAGGAACCCGGAGTCGGTGAGGAACGCGACGGCCTTGCCGACGATGCCCGTGGTGGAACCCGCCAGCCTGCGGGCGTCCTTGGTGGCACCGGTGGAGCTGCGTCTGGCCCAGATCCGCCAGGCGGCCTCCAGGCCGGGCGCCTCGGTGGCCGGGTCGGTGTTCTCGCCCTGGAGCTCGGCGCGCTCCTCCAGCCGACGGCACGCCTGCCGCACGAAGGCGTCGACCCCGTTGACGCTGACCCGCCCGATGTACCCGTCGTCGGCGAGGTCCTCCGGCCGCGGGAACGCCATGGCGGCGACCGCGAGGTGGGCCAGCCCGTGCAGGAACCGGTCTCCGGAGTCCGCGGACGTCCGCCGGGCGTAGTCGCCCATGCGAACGGCGAACACCGAGTCCTCGGCGGCGGTCACGGCCATCCCCGCGCGCGGGGACACCTCCAGCACGATGAGCCCCAGCCCCGCCGCCACGGCATCCGCCAGCCGCGCGAACGGCGGGTCCTCGCGGTATCGCCGCAACAACTCCGTGTACTCCTGGTCGCGCGCGGGCTGCAGCTTGGGCTGCAACCCGAAGGCGACGAGCCGCGCCGCGTCAGCGGCGTCGGCGGGCGTGACGGCGGCGGACGCCGACGGCACCGCGGCCTCCACGTCACTCCACTCGACGTGCTCAGTCACGACTGCAACTCCTCGAACTTGTCATCAGGGCTCAGGGCAACACACCCAGGGGCGCGGGGAACTGCGCGACCAACCACCGGCCACCCGCGCACGAACGACGACATCACGCCGCCTCCGTCCGACCCGCCGCCATCCCCACCGCGTCCAGCAGAGCCGTCCCCACGATCAGATCCGCCCCACCGAACTCGGGATCCTCCAGCTCCACCCCGTCGTCCACGGCGAACAACAACTTCTCCTCACCCTGCCGATACGCCGTCCCCACCGGCGGGCTGGCGGCGTGAACAGCCAACAGCGCCACCAGGTACGGCAGCTCGGGGTCGGACCGACGCGCTTGCGCCAGCAACCCCGACAGCCGCCGCGGCGCATCCGCGGGCAGGTCCAGCAACTCCATCGCCGCCGCCAGCTGCTCCTCGCTGAACCGGCTGTCGTCCGGCGTGGCGATGAGGTCCGGCTCGGGCATCTCCGCCCCGAGATGTTCCCGCTCCATCGGCGGCGTCAGCAGTATGTCGACCAGGTCGCTCACCCGCACGGACACCGGCGTACGCAACCCCGTCCCGCGCGCGAAGAACGCGTCGGTGACCCGGATCGCCTGCTCCATCGGCAGCGGAAGGACCGGCGCGACGAGGTGGCCGTACAGGTCTATCCCCGATGCCGTCATCGGTGTGGCGAAGGCCTGCCGGTCCTGCTCGGCACGGAAGAGGGGCCCGGCCTCCAGCAGCCTGGACTGGAGCTGGGTGTGGCGGCGGATGCAGTCCTTGACGATGTCGACGAGCTCGGCCGCACGCCGCTTGTTCTCCGGGTCCTCGGACTCGTCCCGCGCCTTGCGGATGTTGGTGAGGATGGCGTTCTCGTGGCGGTAGCGGTCGGCTACGTGGTCGAGTGCCTCGGCGATCATGTCGGGCACGGTGTTGAGCCAGTCCACCGCGCGGACGTTGCGCCGGGTCGCCTCCAGGGCCCTGCGCAGGGTCTCGGAGTACTGCACGGTGCGGTAGCGGGCCTGCTCGGCTGCCAGCTGCGCGTCCGCGAGCCGGCCGCGGCTGATCAGCACCTCCAGCTTGACCTCGGCGGCGATCTGCGCGCTGGTGACGTCGGTGTCGAGGGCGCCGACGAGGACGTTGACGGCTTCGTCCGTCGTACGGAGGTAGACGCTGCCTCCGTAGCCGGGCACCTCCTCGATCAGCTTGAAGTCGTAGTCACGGCGCACATAGCTGCCGTCGGGCGCGAACGTGCCGTACACGGCGCGGAAGCCGCGGTCGACGCTGCCGACGTTGATCAGGTTCTCCAGGACCCAGCGGGCCACCCGCTCGTGCTCGGCGCCGGGCCGGTTCGGGGCCTGGGCGGTGATGCGCGGGATGAGCCGGGCGACGATCTGGTCGTGGTCGGCGCCCGTGTCGAAGTCCATGTTCAGGGTGACCAGGTCGATGGCGGCCAGGGCGATCTCCGCCATGCCGTAGACCGAGTACTCGCCGGCGAGGTTGGCCTTGCGTGCGTCGAGGTCGTGGATCGGCGCCGTGCATGCGAGCGCACGCAGCCGCCGCGCCAGCCCCTCGTCGGCGGCCGGGCCCGGTGCGGGGCGCGGCCCCGCGCTGAGCTGGGGCGGAACGCTGTCCGTCGATGCAGGCGAAGTCACGGTGCACAGACTAGGTCCTCGGTCTGACAACGACCCAAACGACGAAGACGCGCCCCTACGGTCGGGCCGACGCGGCGCGACGGCCGACCGTCGGCCCCGCCCTCACGAACGGCCGCACACGGCCCCGAACGCTCTGGCCCTCCCTCCCCACGAACGGCCTGGCCCTCCCTCCCCACGAGCGGCCTAACCTTCCTCGCCCACCCGCCGCTGGTACACCTCCACCACTCGCGCCAGCGAGTCGTCGAGGTAGGTCGCGAGGAGCCTCTCAGCCCCGGCCTTGTCCCCGGCCTGCAGAGCTTGGAGGATCTGCTGGTTGCGGGTGAGGTAGGGCTCGTGCAGCCGACGCGGGTCGTCCACGACGTGGAAGGCGAGGCGCAGCTCCGCGAAGACGCTGCGCATCAGTTCGTCGGTGCGTTCGCTGCCGGCGAGCGCGACGAGCTCGCGGTGGAAGTGGATGTTGGCCGTGCCCAGCCCCTTCCAGTCCTTCTGGAGGGACGCCAGCTGCCCTTCGGTGACCGCCGCCGCGAGGCTCTCCAGCGCGTACGGCGGCTCGCCGAGCCCCCGGACGACGGCGCACTCCACGAGGGCGCGGGTGCGGTAGATGTCCTCGACGTCCTCGACGGTCAGGACGCGCACGAACACACCCCGGTTCAGTTCGTGGACGAGCAGGCGTTCGTGCGTGAGCAGCCGGAACGCCTCGCGCAACGTGTTGCGGGAAACGCCGAGCGCCCCACCGATGCTGTCCTCCGACAGCCGTGTCCCGGGCGGGAAGTAGCCATCCGCGATCCGGCTTCTGAGGATGTCCGACACCCGTTCGGCCGTGCTGGTGCGGCCCAGAAGGGCGCGGTCGTCGGCCAGTCCCGCCAGCTGCTCTGCCATGCCCGGAATTCAATCGCAGACAGAAGAACGAGACAACATGGGTATTGAAGGATCGTTGAACGATCCCCTACGGTGCTGTCCACGGCCCCGCCCCGCCCCCACCGAGGCGCCCGGCCTCCGCCGCACGGCACGGCTCACTCCCCAGCGCCCTCTCCCTCTGCGAGGTGCACATGAGCACAACCCCTCCACCGCAGGCCGTCACCACAGCCACCCAGCCCGGAACCGATGAACGCGCCGCCGACGACGGCGCGTTCGGCTGGCTGCGCGCCCTCGGCCCGCGCGGCCGCCGCGCCTTCGCCGGTGCGTTCGGCGGCTATGCGCTGGACTCGTACGACTACTTCACGCTGCCGCTGAGCATGGTCGCCCTGGCCGCCTACTTCGGCCTGGACAGCGGCCAGACCGGCCTCTTCACCACCGTCACGCTCGTGGTCTCCGCGATCGGCGGCGCCCTCGCGGGCGTGCTGGCCGACCGGGTAGGCCGGGTCAGGGCACTGATGGTCACGGTGATCACGTACGCGGTGTTCACCGTCGCCTGCGGCTTCGCGCCGAACTACGAGACCCTGCTGGTCTTCCGGGCCCTGCAGGGCCTGGGCTTCGGCGGCGAGTGGGCGGTCGGCGCGATCCTCGTCGCGGAGTACGCGAGCGCGAAGCACCGCGGCCGCACGCTCGGCGCGATCCAGAGTTCCTGGGCCGTGGGCTGGGCGCTCGCCGCGATCGTGTACACGCTGGTCTTCTCGTTCCTCGGCGACGACCTGGCCTGGCGGGTGATGTTCTGGACCGGCGCCCTGCCCGCGCTGCTCATCGTGTGGATGCGGCGCCGGGTGCAGGATGCCCCCGAGGCGGTCGCGGTGCGCGAGGCGAGTACCGAGAAGGGATCGTTCACGGCGATCTTCAAGCCCGGTCTGCTGCGCACCACGGTCTTCGCGGCGCTGCTCTCCACCGGTGTCCAGGGCGGCTACTACACCCTCGCCACCTGGGTGCCGACGTATCTGAAGACCGAGCGCGGCCTGTCGGTCGTCGGGACCGGCGGATACCTGACGTTCCTGATCTCGGGCGCGTTCGCCGGCTATCTCACCGGTGGCTACCTCACCGACCGGCTGGGCCGCCGACGCAACATCTGGCTGTTCGCCCTGCTGTCGGCCCTGTGCATCCTTGCGTACGCGAACATCCCGGGTGGCGCCAACACCCTGCTGCTGGTGCTCGGTTTCCCGCTCGGGTTCTGCATGTCGGCGATCTTCAGCGGCTTCGGCTCCTACCTGAGTGAGCTGTACCCGACGGCGGTGCGCGGCACGGGTCAGGGCTTCACGTACAACACCGGCCGCGCCGTCGGCGCGGTCTTCCCCACCAGCGTCGGCTACCTGGCCGACAGCTGGGGCGTGGGCGGTGCGCTGGTCTTCGGGGCGATCGGCTACGGCATCGCGGCCCTGGCGCTGCTGGGGCTGCCGGAGACGCGCGGAAAGGAACTGGCGTGAACGGTACCGAACACAGCACGAGCCACCGCATCCCGACTCTCACGGACGACCGCCCCCTGGCCCGCACCGACCATCGCCCCGACACCCTCACGAACGACCGCCCCTTGACCCTCGTCGACGAGCACGCGCACGCGTGGAGCCCGAGAAGCGCGCGGGAGCGCTTCCGGGAGGGTCTCGCGGGTCCGACGGCCGGGGTGGCGGCGGGACACACCCAGGTCAACCTGATCTCGGTGCCCGCGGACTGGGCGTACGAGATGCTGCTGTTCTGCCAGCGCAATCCGAAGCCGTGCCCCGTGCTGGACGTGACGGACGCCGGATCGTTCAACACGGTCCTCGCGGACGGCGCCGACCTGCGCACCGATCTGCCGCGCTACCGGGTGTGGCGCGACGGTGAGTTGGTGGACGAGCCGACGGACGTGCTCGGTCACTGGCGCGGCGACCTGGTGTCGTTCCTGATCGGGTGCAGCTTCACCTTCGAGTGGGCGCTGTCCGAGGCGGGCGTCCCGATCCGTCACGTCGAACAGGGGCGCAACGTGCCGATGTACGTGACGAACCGTCAGTGCCGTCCCGCGGGGCGGCTGCACGGTCCGATGGTGGTGTCCATGCGGCCGGTGCCGCCGCAGCACCTGGCGGCGGCCATCCGGGAGAGCAGTCTGCTCCCGGCGGTGCACGGCGGCCCCGTACACTGCGGCGATCCGTCGGGCCTCGGCATCGACGACCTCGGCCGCCCCGACTTCGGGGACCCGGTGGACGCCGAGCCGGACGACCTCCCGGTGTTCTGGGCCTGTGGTGTGACCCCGCAGGCCGCGGTGATGGCCTCACGTCCGCCGTTCGCCATCACGCACGCACCGGGGCAGATGTTCCTCACCGACGCCCGCGACGAGCAGTACCGCGTGGCCTGACAGGAGACACGAGGGTCCATGACACCGATCGATCTGAACGCCGACCTCGGCGAGGGCTTCGGCCGCTGGCAGCTGACCGACGACGAGCGACTGCTGTCCGTCGTCACCAGCGCCAACGTGGCCTGCGGCTTCCACGCCGGGGACGCGGCCACCATGCGGCGGGTGTGCGAGCTGGCGGCCGGGCGCGGGGTACGGATCGGCGCCCAGGTCTCCTACCGGGACCTCGCGGGGTTCGGGCGGCGTGCGATGGACGTGCCGCCCGACGAACTGGCGGCCGAGGTGGCCTACCAGATCGGCGCCCTGGAGGTCTTCGCCCGGGCGGCGGGCTCCCGCGTGGCGTACGTCAAGCCGCACGGCGCGCTCTACAACCGCGTCGTGCACGACGAGGAGCAGGCCCGCGCGGTCGTCGACGGCGTGCTCCTCGCGGACAGCGCCCTGCCCGTGCTCGGCCTGCCCGGCTCGCGCCTGCTGGAGCTGGCCGGCAAGGCCGGGCTGCCGACCGTCACCGAGGCGTTCGCGGACCGTGCGTACACCGACGAGGGCACCCTCGTGCCGCGCGGTCGGGAGGGTGCCGTGGTCGCCGACCCGGACGCGGTCGTGGAGCGCTCGGTGAGCCTCGCCCGCTCCGGCACCGTGGTCGCCCGTTCCGGCGCCCGCATCGAGGTACGCGCGCGTTCCCTGTGCCTGCACGGGGACACACCCGGCGCGGTGGAGCTGGCCCGCCGTGTGCGGCAGCGGCTGGAGGAGTCGGGCGTCCGGGTGGAGGCCTTCGCATGAGGGCCCTGCCCGTCGGCGACAGCGCCCTGCTCGTCGAGTTCTCCTCGGGCGACGAGGCCCAGGCCCTGCACGCGGAGCTGCTGCGCCGCCGCGCGGAGGGCACGCTGACCGTGCGGGAGATCGTCCCCGCGGCCCGTACCGTCCTCCTCGACGGCCTGGAGGACCCGGTCCGTTGGGCATCCGAACTGACCGCCACCGACGTCCCTCCCGCTCCCCCACGCGCGCACGAGGTGGTCGAGATCCCGGTGCGCTACGACGGCCCGGACCTCGCCGACGTCGCCGCCCACTGGGGCGTCTCGGAGGAGGAGGTGGCCGCCGTCCACGCGTCCGCCCAGTTCCGCGTCGCGTTCTGCGGCTTCGCGCCCGGCTTCGGTTACCTCACCGGTCTCCCGGCGTGCTACGACGTACCGCGCCGGGTCACTCCGCGCACGGCCGTCCCGGCCGGTGCGGTGGCGCTGGCCGGCCCGTACACGGGCGTGTACCCGCGCTCGTCACCCGGCGGCTGGCAGCTCATCGGCACCACGGACGCGGTGTTGTGGGACCACGCGCGTGTGCCCGCCGCCCTGCTGTCGCCGGGCACGCGCGTGCGCTTCGTTCCGATGGGGCCGGCCGCATGACCGACCGCGCGCTCGCCGTCGTACGCGCCGGGGCGCTGACCACCGTGCAGGACCGGGGCCGCCCGGGGCACGCGCACCTCGGCGTGCCCCGTTCGGGTGCGCTGGACGCCCCCGCGGCGGCGCTCGTCAACCGGCTGGTCGGAAACACACCCGACGCGGCCGTCCTGGAGACCACCCTCAACGGCTGTGCCGTCCAGCCCCGTTCCACGGTCATCGTGGCGGTCGGCGGCGCGCCGTGCCCGGTCGCCGTCGACGGACGGCCGGTCGCCTGGGGCGCACCCGTGCGCGTACCCGCCGGATCGGTCCTGGACGTCGGTGCGGCCGCACAGGGAGTACGCAGCTACGTGGCCGTCTCCGGCGGCATCGCCGTCGAACCGGTCCTCGGCAGCCGCTCCACCGACCTGCTGTCCGGTCTCGGCCCCGCCCCCCTCACGGACGGCACGGTCCTTCCCCTGGGGCCCGTGATCGGCCCCCACGCGCGTGTGGACGTCGCCCCGCAGCCCCGGCCCCCCGCCGAACTCGTCCTGCGCGTCACCCTGGGCCCACGCGACGACTGGTTCACGCCCGACGCGGTACGGACGTTCACGTCACGCCCGTACCGCGTGTCCTCGGCGAGCAACCGCATCGGCCTGCGCACGGAGGGCCCGGCCCTGGAGCGGGCCCGGCCGGGGGAACTCCCCAGCGAGGGCATGGTGCTGGGCGCTGTCCAGGTCCCGCCGAACGGGCGGCCGATGGTGTTCCTGGCCGACCATCCGACCACCGGGGGCTACCCGGTGATCGGGGTCGTCCGCACAGCCGACCTCCCCGCGGTGGCCCAGGCCCTCCCGGGCACCCCGGTCCGCTTCGTGGCGGTACGGCGCCGGTAGGACCAGTCACGACCGACGAGGGCCTACGCACCCGGTGAGGCTTACGCGGCGTCGGCCCGCTGCTCCCCCACCGACAGTGCCGCCAACGCCGCCGACACCGCCGCGGATGCCCGCAGGTCGAGGCGGGCACTCGTGCCCCGCGCGCGGTGACGGATCTCGTCGGCGGCGAGGGTGAGCAGTTGCGGCAGCAGGTCGGTGCACCTCCGGGCCACCCACCCGGTGCCTGCGGTGGCCAGCCACCGCAGGCTCGTCGACTTCGTGGGCGCCGGGAACTCGGGCTCCGGCGAGGGCGCCTTACCCGTCGCGAGGCCCGCCTCCGCCAGCAGCGCGTGGAAACGCACGGCCAGTTGCCGGTGCCCGCCCTCGCCCGGGTGCAGCCGGTCCGCGCTCCACAACGCGCGGTCGGTGAGCCACTCGCCCTCTGCGGCATGCAGATGGACGGCCCCGTACCGGTCGGACAGCGCGTGCACGACGGCGTTGACCGCGCGCTGCCGCCGGGCCAGCGGGCGGACGAGAGCACCGGGCAGGCCCAGCATCGCGCCCGGGTCGGGCAGGCACGCGGTGAGGAGGACCGCGCCCTGCCCGGTGAAGGCGGCGTACACCGCGTCGAGCCGTTCGGCGACGGCTTGGATGTCGAAGGTGCAGCGCAGGGTGTCGTTGACACCGACGACGACGGAGACGAGGTCCGGTCGCAGCTCCAGCCCGGCGGGCAGTTGCCGTTCCAGCACGTCACGCGTCTGCGCACCGCTGATCGCGAGCTTGGTGAACTCCACGGCGTCCTGGGGCTGTTCGGCGATTCCGTCGGCAAGCAGCGCGGCCCAGCCGCGCCACCCGTCACCCACGGGGTCACCCACCCCTTCGGTCAGTGAGTCCCCGAGCGCCACGAATCGGACGGTTCTCATCCGACGCCTCCGCGCACATGGGGCCGCAGCCGCACCGTCGCATCGTGTGCCGCCAGGAACGCCTCCACCGCCGCGCCCCAGCCGAAGCCCTCCGCACGCGCGCGTGCCGCCTCCCGCCGCTCGTCCTCGGAGCGGTCGAGGAGCATGCTCACGGCGTCCGCGAAACCCTCCCCGTGGTCGGCGGCGGTGGCGCCCGCGGATCCGACCACTTCAGGCAGCGCGGACGAGGAACTCACCGCCACGGGCGTCCCGCACGCCATCGCCTCCAGCGCGGCGAGCCCGAAGGTTTCGGCCGGTCCCGGCGCCAGACAGACGTCCGCGGAGGCCTGGAGCGCGCCGAGGAGGCCGCGGTCGGCGACGTGCCCGAGGAAGGTCACCGGCAACCGCCGCTCGCGCGCCCGCTGTTCGAGCCGCGACTTCAACGGCCCGTCCCCGGCCACCACCAGCACCGCCCGCTGACCGCGCCGCAGCAGCGACTCGAGGGCGTCCAGCGCGGTACCGGGCCGCTTCTCCACGGACAGCCGGGAGCACATCACCAGCAGGGTCTCGTCCACGCGCGCGTACCGCGCCCGCAGCGACGGGTCGCGCAGCGCGGGGTGCCGCTGCACGAGGTCGACGCCGAGCGGGGCCCGGACGACATTGCGGGCGCCGATCCGCACGAACTCGCGCTCGGCGAACTCCGTGGTGCACACCACGCGCGCGTACGTGTGGGCCGTACGGACGTTGAGGGCGTCGGCGGCGCGCCGGGCCGCCCCCTCCGGCAGGCCCCAGGTCCGTAGCACGCCGTCGGCGGTCTCGTGGGAGACCATGACGGCGGGCACCCGGGCC
This sequence comes from Streptomyces sp. NPDC043427, assembly GCF_056436655.1. Classification (NCBI taxonomy): domain Bacteria; kingdom Bacillati; phylum Actinomycetota; class Actinomycetes; order Kitasatosporales; family Streptomycetaceae; genus Streptomyces; species Streptomyces sp. NPDC043427. The sequence continues at coordinate 38,540 of NZ_JBWKCC010000035.1, forward strand.
CGGCGCGCCCACCTGCCGGTCCACCGCAGCGTCGTACGGTCGGACACCTCGAGCCGGTCGGGGGCCAGCTCCTCCAGGACCCGGGCCACGCGCCGCTGGTCGGTGAGGACGCGATAGCCGCCGGTGCCCGGGAGCAGCGGCCCGGGCAGGGTGATCACCCGGCCCTGCTCGGTCTCACGGTCACTCGCGCACTCACCCGGGACGATCAGCACGGGCTCGTGGCCCGCCGCCTTGAAGCCCTTGCCGAGCTCGCGCAGCGCCGTGCGCAGGCCCCCGGACGCGGGGGCGACGAAGTTGGCGAGCCGTACGATCCGCAGCGAAGGCGCGCTCATGCCGCCACCACGTGCTTCCGTGCCGCCAGCACACCGGCGTAGTGCCCGATGAGCTGGTCGCCGACGGCGGCCCAGGTGCGCCCCTCGACCGTGGCCCGTCCGGCGGCCCCGTAGGCGGCGCGCGACGCGGGATCGGCGGCCAGCGTGCCCACGGCGTCCCGTACGGCGGCGGCGTCGCGCGGCGGCACCAGCAGCCCGGTGCGCCCATGGGCGACCAGGTCCAGCGGGCCGCCCGCGGCGGGCGCGACGACCGGGACACCGCTGGCCATGGCCTCCTGCACGGTCTGGCAGAACGTCTCGAAGGGGCCGGTGTGCGCGAACACGTCCAGCGAGGCGAAGATCCGGGCGAGGTCGTGGCCGGTACGACGGCCCAGGAAGACCGCTCCGGGCAGCACCTCCGAGAGCCCGGGCCGGCTCGGACCGTCGCCCACGACCACGACGCGTACGCCGGGCAGCCCGCACGTGTCGGCGAGCAGTTCGACGTGCTTCTCGGGGGCGAGGCGCCCCACGTAGCCGACGATCAGCTCGCCGTTCGGGGCGAGCTCGCGCCGCAGCGCGTCGTCGCGCAGTTCGGGGCGGAAGCGGGCGGTGTCCACGCCCCGGGGCCACAGCCGCACCCGGGGCACGCCGTGTGCCTCGAGGTCGTGCAGGGCGGCGTTGGAGGGAGCGAGGGTGAGGTCGGCGGCGGCGTGCACGGAGCGGATGCGCCGCCAGGCGGCCGCCTCGCCCGCGTGTACGTAGGTGCGGGCGTATCCGGCCAGGTCGGTCTGGTAGACGGCCACGGCGGGTATGCCGAGCCGGGCGGCGGCGGCCATGCCGCGGACGCCGAGGACGAAGGGGCTGGCCAGGTGGACGAGGTCGGCGCGGTGCTCGGTGAGCGCGGCGGCGACGCGTCGGCTGGGGAGGGCGACGCGGACCTGGGGGTAGCCGGGGAGGGGGAGGGAGGGGACACGGACGACGGGGCACGGCGCCGAGGCGTCGGGCCCGTTACCGGCGGCGGTGGCCGGCGCGACGACGAGCGGGAGATGACCGCGATCCACGAGGTGCCGGGCGGTCTGGAGCGCGCAGTGGGCCACGCCGTTCACATCGGGGGGAAAGGATTCGGTCACGATGACGACACGCATACCCGTGTTGTCGCCGCACCGGACGTGGCCGCGTCAAAGTGGATCTTTCCGAACGACAAACGTCCTGTGAGCGTTGCGCGGCGCGACCTCGCAGGTCAGACCACGTCCATGCACACCCGACCCGCGCGTCATCCCCCGTTCACCCGGCGGGCATGCCTCTACCCGGTGTTCACATCGCCGACGCCGCGTCCGGCCCGATCCGGCTGCGTACGGCCGTCTGCACCTCGGCCTCCTCGGCGGGATCGGCGGCGAGTCGGCGCAGTCGCTCGACGACGCGGACGTCACCGGTCTCGGCGTGCCGGGCGGCGACCTCGCGGGTGGTCTCCTCGCAGTCCCAGAGGCATTCGACGGCGAAGCCCGTGGGGAAGGCGGGGTCGGTGGCGGCGAGCGCGCGGGCGCAGCGTCCGCGCAGATGGGACGAGGCGGTCTCGCGGTAGATGTGGCGCAGGACGGGCGCGGCGCAGGCGATGCCGAGCCGCCCGGCGCCGTCGACGAGGGTCCACAGGGTGGGTGCGTCGGGCCCTTCGCCGCGTACGGCCTCGCGCAGGGCGCCGAGGACGAGGTCGCTGTCCTGGGCGCCGCCCCGGCAGGCGAGCATGCGGCCGGCGGCGGCGCCGAGGGCGTCGGGCCGATGGCCCCAGCCTCGGGCGCGGTCGACGGCGGCGACGCTGCGCATGCGTTCGAAGGCGTCGACGGCGGCGTCCACGACGGCCGTCGTGCCGGTGACCACGGCGCCCTCGATCAGGTCGAGGGCGTCGGGATCGTTGCTGTCGGCGAGGTAGCGCAGCGCGGTACAGCGCGCTCCGTCGGTGCCCTCCTGGGCCGCTCGGACGATCTCGGGGCGGTCCTCGGGGCCCGCCACGGCGCTGAGGCAGCGCGCGGCCGGGACATGGAGGGCGGCGCCGCGTTCGATGCCCTGCTGGGCCCACTCGAAGACGGCCTGCACGCTCCAGCCCGGGCGGGGGCCCGTGGGGCGCATCTGCCGCTGCCATCGGTCGAAGCAGCCGGTCTCCTGGGCGGCACGCACGCGTGTGGAGACGTAGTCGCGCGGGTCGTCGGCCCACAGCCGCCAGGGCCGCGGTTCGAAGGCGTCGCGCACGGTGGCGGCGAGTTCGGCCTCACCCTCGGCGTCGGTGGCGAAACGGGCCAGTACGGGCGCGGCGAGGGCGCGCAGACCGGCGTCGTCGTCGCGCAGGGCGAGCTCGTCCAGGGCCCAGGCCCAATTGGCGCCGGTGGCGGCGTACCTGCGCAGCAGTTCGAGGGCATCGCGCCTGCCGTAGGAGGCGAGGTGGCCGAGGACGGCGAGGGCGAGGCCCGTGCGGGACTCGTCGGTGTCGAAGGCGTCCTCGACGTCGAAGAGGTGCGCCTCGATCTCGTCCAGCTCGCCGTTCAGGTCGAGGAAGAGACGGGCGTAGTACAGGGAGCGGTTCTCCACCTGCCAGTCGTGGCGGGGGTCGCGCAGCACACAGTGGTTCAGCGCCGCGAGCGCGTCGGCCCGTGGGGCGGTGAGCGCGTGCAGCGTGCCGTCGCCGCGGCCCCGCTGGAGCAGGCCGAGCAGCGTACCGCTGGGCGCTATGACCGGATCGAACATGGGAAACAGCCTCACATCAAGCGTCGACGCAACCGGGGACCACGCATTACCTGGCCGCGTGACAACACGTCGGAGCGCCCGCCGTCTCTTGCTTGCTGTAGACCATCTTCCTCTGCCTCTCGTCGGTGGCCCATGCGGACCGCATCACGGCCCGCGCGGTGCGGCAACACCTGCCCAGCCATCGCGTCCGTGAATCACGTCGTCATGATGACTCGGCAGCTCAGCCTGCCGCGACCGAAATTTCCGGCGGCCCCGTACCGCCTCCCCCGTGGTCGTTGAATTACCTTGTCAGGAACTGCATTTCACCTGTTCACGAGCTACGGATCACTGCGCGCCGAAAAGCTTCAGCAGGTCCGCCTTGCCGAACATCCGGGCCGTGTCGACGGCTGACGGAGTGCCCGCGGACGGGTCGGCTCCGGCGTCGAGCAGGGCCCGGATCACCTCTTCCTCACCCTTGAAGACGGCCCCCGCGAGTGGGGTCTGGCCTCGGTCGTTGACGCGGTCCGCGTCGGCGCCGCGTTCCAGCAGCGCCCGCACCGCCCCGGCGTGGCCGTGGTAGGCGGCGAGCATCACGAGGGAGTCGCCCCGGTCGTTGGTGAGGTTGGCCGGAACACCCGCGTCGACGTACGCCACGAGCGCCTCGGTCTGCCCCCGCCGGGCCAGATCGAAGATCTTGGTCGCCAGCTCCACGACCTCGGGGTCGGGGGCTTCAGTCATCGGCCGGTCCGCCTCTCGCTACAACCGTTCAGGTGAATCGCCAGAGTACTGGCTTCCGGCGCACATGACCGGCCGCGTCCCAGGCAAAGATCACCACGGCCCCCGAGGGACGCGTCCAGCCCTGCTCAGGGGGTCATGACGACGCCTGCCACCTGAGTGAAATCAGCCGCATTGCACCTGGTTGCACCTTTTATCGTATGGATACATCCTGTGAGCCTGGAAGCACCCATGGTGACTGTCCCCACCAACCAGGAGACCTCAAATGATCTTGTCCATCTCAGGCGTGGTCCTGCTCGGCGTCATCGTTTTCCTGTTCTTCCGCAAGGACGGGCTCAAGGCGTCGCACGCCCTGGTCTCGGCCCTGTTCGGGTTCTACCTGGCCAGTACGGCCCTCGCCCCGAGCATCAAGGCCGGCGGCGAGAGCCTGGCCAGCCTCCTCGGCGGCATCAAGTTCTGACGCCGCCCGCCCCGCCGTCCGTCCCTTCCGTACGCACCATCAGGAGACAGCAGTGGCCCGGCGTCCTCTCCCCCGCATCCTGAGCACAGGCAGCGCGCAGATCGCCCGGAGCCGGGAGCTGGCCCGGACGGCGGCCGACAGCGCCACCGACGTCCTCCACCCGCTGATCACGATCACCCGCGGCATGCGCCGACTGGCCTCGGCAGGGCGGCGCAAGTGGGCCGACACCCCCAAGGACCGGCGCGGACCGCTGCTGTTCCTGGTGGCGTCGGTGGTCCTGGTCGTGGCGCTCCTGCCGTACGGCCCGCTGTTCGCCGTCATCACCCTGATGGCGGCGGCAGCCTGGCAGGGCCGGGGAGGCAGACCGGCGGAACCCGAGGGACCCGACGAGTCCCAGACCCAGCGCCTCCAGTCGCTCTACGAGGCCCTGGTGCCCTACTTCTCGACCGCCGAGGACCCCGCCCCGCTCTACGCCCACGGCGGCGAGTGGGAGAAGGCCTTCCCGGCGTACGAGTTCGACGGCTCGTGCCGCGTCAGCCACCTCGTCATCCGCTACCCGGCGTACTTCCCGGACGGCGAGGCCGAGGCCCGTGCCCGGGTCGAGCTGCTGCTCACCGCGAAGTCGGGCCGCGGCCGCGAGTACCACTTCACCTGGGACGAGGAGGGCAACGAACTCACGGTCACCGTCCTCTCCCCGCTCCCCACCGACATCACCGCCCAGCGCTTCGTCACCGCCCCCGGCGAGACGGTCCTCGGCTTCACCGACCCCACCCAGGTCCAGCGCACGCTCCCCCTCACCCACGGTGAGGAACGGCGCGACGTGCCGCCGGTCGTCTGGCGCACCGGTGCCCGCTCCACCGAGCCGCACCTGCTGATCGTGGGCCAGCCGGGCAGCGGGAGCTCCACCCTGCTGCGCTCCGTCGCGCTCCAGGCCCTCCAGCACGGCGACATCCTCGTCGTCGACGGCGGCGGCACCGGCGAGTACGCCTGCCTGACCGGCCGGGACGGTGTCCTGGCGGTCGAGGTCGGCCTGGCCGGCGCCCTGGCGAGCCTGGAATGGGCCGCGCACGAGACGGAGCGGCGGCTCATCGCGGCCAACCGCGCCCGTCAGGCGGGCCACCCGGCGCCGGACGACACGAGGCGCCCCCTGTGGGTCCTCCTCGACCGCCCCACCGCGTTCACCCACCTGGCCGACGCCGACGGCCGCAAGGACCCGCAGTCCATGCTCCAGGTGCCCCTCCGGCACGGCCGCGCGGCCAACGTGACGGTGGTCGTCGCCGAACAGTTCGACAGCCTGGACACCCTGAGCGACGCGGTACGACAGCACACGCGCGCGCGTGTCGCCCTCGGACCCGCCACCGCCGGGCAACTGGAGTCCCTCCTCGGCGCCCGCCCCCACACGACCCCCATCGCGCACGTCCCCCCGGGCCGCGGCTACGCCCGCCTGGGCACGGGCCCGGTCCATCGCCTCCAGGTTCCGGCGACGCCGGACCCGTACGACGACGCGACGACGGATGCGCAGCGTCAGGCGGTACTGGATCTGTTGCCGCCGCTGACGACGCCGGCGGACGAGGAGCCGGAGCCGGTACCGGTGGAAGCGGTGGTGGCTGAGAGCGCGTGAGCAAGGCCCCCGGTCGGTGCGGGCAAGGTTGGTTCCACTACGCCACGAACGTCCGCGGCGCCTCCACTCCCGCCGTCCCCCCGCTCTCCACCACCCGCGCCGCCGCGGCCAACCGCACCGCAGCCTCCTCGGCCACCGCACCCCCCACGGTGAACGGCAACCGCACATACCCCTCGAATGCCCCGTCGACCCCGAACCGGGGCCCGGACGGCACCCGCACACCCACCCGCTCCCCCGCCTCGGCGAGCCGCGACCCGGAGAGCCCCCCGGCCCGCACCCACAGCGTCAGTCCACCCTTGGGGACCTCGAACTCCCACTCCGGCAAGGCCCGTCGCACGGCTGCGACCAACGCGTCCCGGTTCTCCCGCGCCTGGCCCCGCCGCAGCTCCACCGCCTGCTCCCAGCCCCCGGTGCTGAACAGCCAGTTGACCGCCAGTTGCTCCAGCACCGGCGTGCCCAGATCGGCATACGCCCGCGCGGCGACCAGGCTGCGGATCACGTCCGGAGCGGCCCGCACCCACCCGATGCGCATCCCGGCCCAGAACGCCTTGCTGGCCGACCCGACGGTGATCACCGTGGATCCGGCGGGGTCGAACCCGCACACCGGCCGCGGCATCTCCACGTCCTCGTCCACCCACAGCTCGCTCATCGTCTCGTCGGCGATCAGCACGGTGCCGGCGGAGCGCGCCGCGTCCACGAGCCGCCGCCGCTGGTCGTCGTCGGCCAGCGCGCCGGTGGGGTTGTGGAAGTCGGCGACGACGTACGCGATGCGCGGCGCGGCCTCGCGCAGCACCTGACGCCAGCGGTCCAGGTCCCACCCGGCGAGCCCCTCCGCCATGGCGACCGGCACGAGCCGGGCGCCCGCCTCACGCATCAGCTGAAGGATGTTGGCATAGGAGGGCGACTCGACGGCGATGCGCTCGCCCCGCCCGCCGAACAGATGGCAGATCGCGTCGATGGCGCCCATCGCACCGGTCGTCACCATGATCTGTTCGGGCATCGTGGGGATCCCGCGCGCGGTGTAGCGCTCGGCGATCATCGCGCGCAGGGCGGGCAAGCCCGCCGGATAGTCGCCGTGCGTGTGCGCGTACGGCGGCAGTTCCTCCAGCGCGCCCCGCACGGCACGCGTGAGCCACGGCTCGGGTGCGGGGAGCGCCGCGCAACCCAGGTCGATCATCGAGCCGAGCGCCTCGGGCGGGAGCGGTTCGAGCCCGCGCGCGGGAAGGGGGTTTCCGGCCGGTACGGCGGTCCAGCTGCCCGCGCCGCGCCGGGACTCCAGGAAGCCCTCGAAGCGCAGCGCCTCGTAGGCGGCGGCGACGGTGGTGCGGCTGACGGACAGGGACAGGGCCAGTTCCCGTTCGGCGGGCAGCCGGGCCGCCACCGGGACACGCCCCTCCAATACCAGCAGCCGGATGCCGTCGGCGAGCGCGCGATAGGCGGGCGGACGGCGAGTGCCGGGGCCCGCGGGGCGGTCCTGCTGGGACTTGAGCAGCCGAGCGAGCTGCGTCGGCCCCACCGCCGAGGTCCACTGCGCCATGATTACCAGTCCACCTTCCCCGAATTGGCCATGGATGGCTTCTCTTCCCAAGCCACAGAGTGTCACGAGTCAGGCCACTACCACCACCGGGGGCACACTTGTCCACACAGATACGCGCCAGAGGTCACCTGGTCCGACGGCTCGTCCAGCTCTACGTCGGCCTCGCCCTCTACGGCGCCAGTTCCGCCCTGCTCGTCGAGGCGGGCCTGGGCCTGGAACCCTGGAACGTGCTGCACCAGGGCCTCGCCGAGCTCACCGGCCTGACGATCGGCGAGGTGTCCGTCGTCGTGGGCGCTGCGGTGCTGCTCCTGTGGATCCCGCTGCGCCAGCGCCCGGGCCTCGGCACCGTCTCCAACGTCTTCGTCGTCGGTATCGCCCTGGACGGCACGCTCACCCTGCTCCCCGACGCACACGGCCTGGCCGCGCGGGTGTCCCTGCTGGTGGCCGGGCTCGTGCTCAACGGCGCGGCCACCGGCCTCTACATCGCCGCGCGGTTCGGTCCGGGCCCACGGGACGGGCTGATGACGGGACTGCACGAGCGCACGGGCCGCTCGATCCGCCTGATGCGCACGGCGGTCGAGGTGGCGGTCGTCATGACCGGGTTCGTCCTCGGCGGCACGATCGGCGTCGGCACCCTCCTGTACGCGGTGTCGATCGGCCCACTCGCCCAGCTCTTCCTGCGCGTGTTCGCCGTACCGACGGCATCCGGGGGCAGCACGGTGGTTGCCGCGAGGACACCCAAGGGGGTGATACTGCCCAGGTGACCACGCGCCACCCCTATCTCGACCATCCGGGCCCCATCGCCTTCGCGCACCGCGGCGGGGCGGCGGACGGCCTGGAGAACACCGTGGCGCAGTTCCGGCGCGCGGTCGAGGCGGGCTACCGCTACATCGAGACGGACGTCCACGCCACGCTCGACGGCAGGCTCGTCGCCTTCCACGACGCCACGCTGGACCGGGTCACCGACGGCGCGGGCCGCATCGCGGACCTGCCGTGGAAGGACGTACGGCACGCGCGCGTGGCGGGCGAGGAACCGGTCCCCCTGTTCGAGGAGCTCCTGGAGACCTTCCCCGAGGTGCGCTGGAACATCGACATCAAGGCAGAGCCCGCACTCCACCCCCTGCTGAACCTGATCGGGCGGACCAACACCTGGGACCGGATCTGCGTCGGCTCGTTCTCCGAGGCCCGCGTGCTGCGCGCCCAGCGGCTGGCCGGTCCGCGCCTCGCAACCTCGTACGGGACCCGGGGCGTGCTCAACCTGCGGCTGCGCTCCTGGGGTGTCCCGGCGGCGCTGCGCCGCTCGGCGGTGGCCGCGCAGGTGCCAGAGGTGCAGTCGGGCATCCAGGTGGTGGACCACCGCTTCGTCCGCGCCGCGCACGCGCGCGGGCTGCAGGTGCACGTGTGGACGATCAACGAGGCGGATCGGATGCACCGGCTTCTGGATCTGGGAGTCGATGGCATCATGACCGATCACATCGACACGTTGCGCAAGGTCATGGAGGACCGGGGCGTCTGGGTCTGACCACCCGGGACCCCCCGCCCGAGCCTTCGCACGGCACTCCGGCGGGGAAGCGAGGGCACGGGTGGGCACCGACACCGTGCGGACGGACGCAGCCGACGACGCCGCGGGACGGCGGCGCGAGCAGCGCGGCTGGTACTTCTACGACTGGGCGTGCTCCGTCTACTCGACGAGCGTGCTCACCGTGTTCCTCGGCCCCTACCTGACGTCGGTCGCCAAGTCGGCCGCGGACGCCGACGGCTATGTCCATCCCTTGGGCATCCCGGTCCGGGCCGGGTCCTTCTTCGCGTACTCGGTGTCCCTGTCAGTGATCCTGGCCGTCCTGGTGATGCCCCTGGTGGGCGCCGCCGCTGACCGCACGGGACGCAAGAAGCCCTTCCTGGCGGCCGCCGCCTACACGGGGGCCGTGGCGACGACCGGCATGTTCTTCCTGGACGGCGACCGCTATCTGCTGGGCGGTGTGCTGCTGGTCGTGGCGAACGCCGCGCAGTCGGTCGCGATGATGCTCTACAACTCCTACCTCCCGCAGATCGCACCACCCGAGGAGCGCGACGCGGTCTCCTCCCGGGGCTGGGCCTTCGGCTACGCGTCGGGCTCCCTCGTCCTGATCGCCAACCTGGCCCTCTATCTCGGGCACGACACCTTCGGTGTGTCCGAGACCACGGCCGTGCGCATCTGCCTGGCGTCGGCCGGCCTGTGGTGGGGCGCCTTCACCCTCGTGCCGCTACGACGGCTGCGCGACCGCCGCTCCCCCGCGCGGGAGGCCGCCGCCGCCCTGCCCGGGCTGCGCCAGCTCGCGGCGACGATCCGCGACATGCGCCGCCACCCTCTGACCCTCGCCTTCCTGCTGGCATATCTCGTCTACAACGACGGCATCCAGACCGTTATCAGCCAGGCGTCGGTCTACGGCTCCGAGGAGCTGGGCCTCGGCCAGTCGACCCTGATCGCGGCCGTGCTGCTGGTACAGGTGCTGGCGGTGGTGGGCGCCCTGGGCATGGGTCTGATGGCCCGGCGCTACGGCGCCAAGCGCACGATCCTCGGCTCGCTCGTGGCGTGGACGGTGACACTGGGAGCGGGATACTTCCTGCCGGCCGGGGCACCGGTGTGGTTCTTCGCGCTGGCGGCCGGGATCGGGCTCGTGCTCGGCGGCAGCCAGGCCCTGTCCCGCTCGCTGTTCTCGCATCTCGTGCCGCCCGGCAAGGAGGCCGAGTACTTCGCGGCGTACGAGGTGAGCGACCGCGGGATGAGCTGGCTCGGCCCTCTTCTGTTCGGTCTGACGTACCAGCTGACCGGAAGTTATCGTGACGCGATCGTCTCGCTGGTGGCGTTCTTCGTGATCGGGTTCGTGCTGCTCGCGCGGGTGCCGGTGCGGCGGGCGATCGGCGACGCGGGCAATCCCGTTCCCGAACGGATTTAGCACTCTGGGCGAAAGCGCTGTAGTGTACGCGTTTGGCCTGCCAGGCGTACCGTTACTGCGCGTCAAAGATGACGAAACGCTGGGTGACATCTGCTAGCAGACGTGACAAACCGGGCGACGGTGGGTACTGCACTGGTTGACAAGGCTGCGGCTACGACGGCGACGCATGACCCGGAACGGGACACGGGACGGGAATCTTTACCGCCGACCGGACGTTGACCGGATGACGACGACAGCGACACCTGTCCTGTGGGCGACAAGCCCGGGAGGCACGATTCATGAGTGAGCGAGCTCTTCGCGGCACGCGCCTCGTGGTGACCAGCTACGAGACGGACCGCGGCATCGACCTGGCCCCGCGCCAGGCCGTGGAGTACGCATGCGAGAAGGGGCACCGCTTCGAGATGCCCTTCTCGGTCGAGGCGGAGATTCCGCCGGAGTGGGAGTGCAAGGTCTGCGGGGCCCAGGCACTCCTCGTGGACGGCGACGGCCCTGAGGAGAAGAAGGCCAAGCCCGCGCGTACACATTGGGACATGTTGATGGAGCGGCGCACCCGCGAGGAACTCGAAGAGGTCCTCGAGGAGCGGCTGGCCGTTCTGCGCTCCGGTGCGATGAACCTCGCGGTTCATCCCCGGGACAGCCGCAAGTCCGCATAGCGGGAGGCCGCGAACAAGCGCCAGTGACCGCGGGCGCCGTACGTCCATCGCACGTACGGCGCCCGCGGTCGTTCGGCGTGCCCGACCCGCTGACATTCCTGTAACCACTGAGACCCTCCCACCCGAAGCGAGAAGCCGGGTGGGAGGGTCTCAGTGCGCTCGCCCGGAGCCGGGCAGCGAAAGCCTCAGTGCGTGAGCGGCGGCCTGGGTCCCTGCGGGGCGTCCCCCGGCGTCCCCGGCTCGTCGCGGATGACCTCGCCCTGGACGACCTTGCCGTCGGGGCGGTGCATGCGGGCCTGCTGGAAGGCGTCACCCAGGCTCCCGGAGGCGGCCTCGCGGAGCTTGCGGTCCACCGTGCGTTCCGCATAGCCGCCGACGGCCTTCTGGACCGGCGGGATCAGCAGGAGCAGACCCACGGCGTCCGAGATCAGACCCGGGATCATCAGCAGCAGGCCGCCGAGCATCATCAGCCCGTTGCCCCCGCCGCTCGACGGGGAGCCGCCGCGCTGCAGCGCCTCGTTCAGGTTCTGGAAGGCGCGCCGGCCCGCTCGCTTGATGACGACCGAGCCGAGCACGAACCCGGCGAGCAGCAGCAGGAAGACCACGAAGCCGCTCGCCGCACCCGCGACCACGGTGAGCAGCCAGATCTCCAGCACCAGCCACGCGGCGATGCCCAGCGGCAGGAAGGTCCGCATACGGGGACGTCGGGGTTGAGCGGAGAAGGAAGGGGGCGAAGCGCCTGTCGTCATGCCTCCAGTGTGCCGGGACCCGGCTCAGCACGACATAAGGGGGACGAGCACCCTTCGTACCGCTATTGCTTCGGCTTGTCCTTGGTGCCGTTGCCCGTGATCTTGCCGACCCGCTCCCCCACGCCCCACGCCGTGACCCGCCACAGCGCCTCCACGAGGATGTCGCGGCTCATCTTGGAGTCGCCGAGTTCGCGCTCGACGAAGGTGATGGGGACCTCGACCACGTGGAAGCCGGCCTTGACCGCGCGGCGGGCCAGGTCGACCTGGAAGCAGTAACCCTGGGAGGCGACCTCTTCGAGGCCCAGGCCCTCCAGGGTCTCGCGGCGGAAGGCGCGGTAGCCGCCCGTGATGTCACGCAGGGGCAGGTCGAGGGCGAGACGCGAGTAGAGGCTGCCGCCACGGGAGATGACCTCACGGGACTTCGGCCAGTTCACGACCCGGCCGCCCGGCACCCAGCGGGAGCCGAGGACGAGGTCGGCGCCCTTGAGGGCGGTGAGGAGGCGGGGCAGCTCCTCCGGCTGGTGGGAGCCGTCGGCGTCCATCTCGATCAGTACGCCGTAGCCCTCGTCCAGGCCCCAGCGGAAGCCGGCGAGGTAGGCGGCGCCGAGGCCTTCCTTGCCCTTGCGGTGCAGTACGTGGACGTGGTCGTCCTCGGCGGCCAGCTCGTCGGCGAGCTTGCCGGTGCCGTCGGGGCTGTTGTCGTCGGCGACCAGGACGTGGGCGTCGGGAACCGCCTTGCGCACCCGGCCGACGATGGTCTTGATGTTCTCCGCCTCGTTGTAGGTCGGGATGATCACCAAGGGCGTGCCGAGCGGGCCGAACTGCCTCCCTCGGTCCTGAGCCGCGAGGGTCCCGTCGCCGTCGTTCACTGCTGCCCCTTCGTGTCCGTAAGCACAGGACCACCATAATGGTCGCGGCCTGCGGTGACGCGACTAAACGTTCGTATGGGTGGTGTCGTTTCCACAAGACCGGGGTAAGAGTGCGCTTTTCGCGTTGTATGAGTGCTGCGGATGGGGGCCCGGCGCCCTTCGGGCCGACCTGGGGCCCGCTGGCTGCGGGTCGACCGAAAGCCGTTGTCTACTGAGCGCCCGGGCCCCACCCGGGTCACACCTCCCTGACCGGCCGGAACGTTCCCTCGCCGCGGTGCGGGCGCTGTGCCTGGCTCCCAGCGACGGTGCCCCGGTGCGGCACACCGCCCCTGACCCAGCGGCGCCGCGGCGAGTCAGCGGACGTTCCCCGGTCGGGCGTCCGGTGGTGGACCCGGCCGAACCTACCGGCCTCCCGCTGCCGCCTGTCAACAGTCGCTTGATCTGCGGTTATGCGACCAAAGCCCTGGTCAGCGCGGAGGATGCGCAGGTCGCGCGACGGCGCGGCGCGGGGTGGTCACCGCTGCGCCACCCCGGTAGATCACTCGCCCGGCCGTACGAACACCGTCCGTCCGCCCACCACGGTGCGCAGGCAGACCGGCAGGTCGTGACCCGGGGTCAGGTCGGGCAGTCCGGGGGTGCCGGAGCGCGGGTCGGTGGACCAGCGGGCGACCCGGTCGTCGGGGGCCTGGACCACGAGGGCGTCGGTGCGCCACACGGCGTAGTCGGCGGGCGCGCCGGGCACCAGGACGCCCGCATCGTCGCGTCCCACCGCCCGCCAGCCGCCGCGCGTGTGGGCGGTGAACGCGGCGCGTACGGAGATCCGGTGATCCGGGGTGCGGTGGAAGGCCGCCGCACGGACCGTGCCCCACGGGTCCAGGGGCGTGACCGGGCTGTCCGAACCGAAGGCGAGCGGGACGCCGGCCCGCAGGAGCGCCGCGAACGGGTTGAGGGTCCTGGCCCGTGCCGCGCCGAGGCGCTGGGCGTACATGCCGTCCTCGCCGCCCCACAGCGCGTCGAAGGCGGGCTGGACGGAGGCGGTCAGGCCGAGTTCGGCGAAGGCCGCGACGGTGTCCGGGGTGAGCATCTCGGCGTGCTCGACACGGTGCCGGGCGGCGCGGACGCGGGCCAGGCCGACCTTGTCGGCGGCGGCCCGTACGCCCTCGACGACGGCGGTCACCGCGGCGTCGCCGATGGCGTGGAAGCCCGCCTGGAGGCCCTCCTCGGTGCAGGCGACGACATGTGCGGCGACCTCGGCGGCGTCCAGGTAGGCGGTACCGGAGTGGTCGGCGTCGGTGTACGGCTCGTGCAGGCAGGCGGTGTGCGAGCCGAGGGCGCCGTCGACGAAGAGGTCCCCGGCGGCGCCGGACGCGCCCAGTTCCCGGGCCTTGCGCACGTCCCGCTCGGCCCAGTAGCCGACGACCCGAGGGCCGGGCTGGTCGGTGGCGAGGCGCAGGAGGCCCGTGAAGTCGTCCTCGGAGGAGATCTGCGGGCCGGCGCACTCGTGGACGGAGCCGATGCCGAGGGACGCGGCGTGCGCGAGGGCGGCCCGCTGGGCCTCGGCACGTTGCCCCGGCGTCACAGCAGCGAACGCGGTGGCGCGTACGGCGTGGTGGGCGTCGCGGGTGAGGGGGCCCGCCGGATCCGGAGAGCCGTCCGCCGCGCCGAGGCCCGGGGTCATGTCGAGGAGGGCCGTCGTCACGACCGCCGAGTGGACGTCGATGCGGGAGAGGTACAGGGGGCGGCCGCCCGCGGCCTCGTCGAGCTCGGCGCGCGTCGGGGGGCGGCCGCCGGGCCAGCGGGCGGCGTCCCAGCCGTGTCCGAGCAGGACGCGGTCCTGCGGGCGGGCGGCGGCGAAGTCCCGTACGAGGGTGAGGGCCGCGTCCAGGGAGGGAGCGTCGGACAGGTCCAGGCCGGTCAGGGCGAGTCCGGTGGCGGTGGTGTGCACGTGGGCGTCGGTGAACGCGGGGGTGACGAGTGCGCCGTCCAGATCGACCACCTCGTCGACGCCGTCCGCGAAGGCGTCGGCGGCGCCTTCCGAGCCGACCCAGGCGACTTGTCCTCGTTCCACGACCATCGCGGTTGCGAAGGGGTCGGCGGGGCTGTGCACCTCTCCTCGGCGGAGGAGGACGGTGGTCGGGTCGGGGGTGCGTTCACTCATGACGGACAGTTTCTCGTGCGGCGAAGCGCGGGCTGTACCGGGGGCGCCGCAAATGGACCGGAACCACACGGCACCCGGCACTGCCGCACATCCCCACCCGTTCCGCCCCAGCGGAACGGGTGCCCACAGCAGCGGCAGTACGCCACCGTGGCGGCTCATCACAGCGGCAGCAGACAGCCCTCCGCCCTCAGATCCGCGGCGGCCGGGCCTCGTACGGCGTCGACAGTACGACTGTTGTGCGCGTCGACACCCCCGCCAGCGTCCGCAGCCGGGCCAGGAGTTCCTCCAGCTCGTGCGGGGTCGAGACGCGGACCTTGAGGATGTAGTTCTCGTCGCCGGCGACGCTGTGGCAGGCCTCGATCTCGGGGACGTCGGAGAGGCGGTCCGCGATGTCGTCGGGGGCGCTGGGGTCGAACGGTTTCACCGAGATGAAGGCGGTCAGGGGCAGCCCGACGGCCTCGGGGTCGACGACCGCGGCGTATCCGCGGATGACGCCCCGCTGCTCCAGCCGGCGCACCCGCTGGTGCACGGCAGACGTGGACAGGCCCGTGGCCTTGCCCAGGTCGGTGTAACTCATCCGCCCGTCCTTGACGAGCAGCTGCACGATCTGTCGGTCCAGCTCCTCCATGGCGCAAGAACCTACATGGCGTCTGATCTCCTCGGATACCTCGGCGGCCCAGGTCATACCCGGTTCGTGATGTGGCCGAGAGTCGTCTGTGTGCCATCCGGGGGACAAAGCGACCGCCCGGGGCACCTGCGACTGGCATGTGACGAACGCCACAGTCCCTGAAAAGGCTTCGTGATGTTCTCGTGATTACCGCCGAGACGGGACGGGAAGTGCTTGCTGTGGTCGAGGCCGCAGCAGCCTTCACGGCCCAGCCCGAGGGGGAGAAATCCATGCAGAGTCTTAAGCGCCCTGGTCGCACCGTGCCCAAGCGCCCACAGTTGGTCGTCGAGCCCACCCCGGAGGGCGTCGAACCCGACGACCCCAACGACTTCGACGGCGAGGAACTGGACGCGTACGACACCTTCGAGATGTACCGGGTGATCTGCCCGGACTGCGCGCAGCCCATCGCGCTGCTGGCGGACGAGGAGGTCCTGCCGGAGCACGCGCTGTGCGCCTCGCCGTGGAACCCGTTCGGGCTGACGGTCTGCGCCGGTACGGGACGCCTGGCCTCCGACGCCCGGGCCGCGGACGAGTCCGCGGATCTCCAGGAGCAGGACACGGCCCTGCTGTTGACGCTCCCTCAGGGGCTCGACTGGCGCACCCAGCCCTTCTCGCATGTCGGCGGCCCGGGTTCGCGCCCGATGCGGGTGCCGACGATGCGGCGCCAGGCCGCCTGAGCCCTTCCGCGCACGAGCCTTCCGCGCACCTCCAGTAACTGCCCCGCGCCACCGCACGCCGTGCCCCGCCGGCAGGCCGTCGTGGTGCGGGATCAGTGCGTGAAGCCGCTCGGGTCGTGACGTCCGAACGAGCCGTGCTCGAAGATGCCGTAGCCGACCTGGCCGTCCATCCGGAAGCGGGCGGCATGGGCGGTGACCCCGCGCGCGGCTACCGGATGCGGCTCCGTGGCGTCGTAGACCCGGCGGTCCACCCGGCCGGGGCCGCGCCGGCTGCCGTGCTGCCAGTCATCAGCAGGCGTGTGACCGGCCCCCAGGAAGAGCGGGGACGAGGTGAGGATCTCCGCCTCCAGCTCCAGCGGTTTGCGGACGTCGCCGAGGTGGACCAGGGCGCGTTCGGGGCGCCGGGTGCCGGGGCGGTAGGTGATCTCCGCCTGGGGCCAGCCGAGTTGGCGGTCGCGGTGGCCCGGGCGGACGAGTGTCGCGTCGTTGAGCGAGCGGTGACCGTCGGCGTCCTCCTGGGTGATGACCATCAGGAAGCGGTCGTCGAATCGGACCGGGCACCAGATCCAGTGCAGGCTCTCGGCCGGATCGTCGTGCGCGAGCCGTCCGCCGTCCTCACCGGGGACGGGCCGCACACCCCAGCTGCGGCCGCGGGTACCGGTCCACGCGCCGGGCTTGAGCCGGATCCGCTCTCCGCCCGCCTGGATCCAGCCGACGCAACGGCCGGCCTGCACAAAGCGCTTGTCCTCCACGGTGAGTCGCCCACCGCGCCGCTGCTGGTGATGCGGCTCCCACAGCGCCGGGAAGTCCGCCGTCCACTGGATCTCGTACGACAGTCCGTCCGGGTCGTCGGGGTCCGGCGCGCAGCTCAGGACGAAGTCCCGCAGGGGCCGCTCGACGGTGGTGCGCAGCGGGCCCACCTCGAGCCGCATCCGGTCGTCGCCGAGCGCGTCCGAGGCCCGTACGGCGTGCAGAGTGTCCCCGATGCGGAGGGTCGCGTAGGCGTCGATCACCCCGAGGTTCGGGTACACGCCGAGCCCGGCGACCAGCAGGGCGCGGCCCGCGTGGTCGATGACGTGGAAGACGGAGCGGTCGTGGGCGTTGCGGTCGCCGGTCGCCACGTGCCGCATCGACAGGGGAGCCTGGTGCACGGGGTACTCGTCGAGCGGTACGGGGCGGTCGTCGGGCACGGCCAAGACAATCCTCCCTGGAGGCAAGGAAGTTGACCGTACGTCAGGTGGACGCTCGCTCACCAGGTGCGGGTCGGACATCCGTCGACGCGATGCGGACGCCCGTGAACGCACGCCCGATTCCACGGAGCGGTGACCTGGCCACCTGTCGACGCGTTGTCCCGGCATGACCCCCATTCGTCTGATGGAGAGGCGGCACCGGACCTTCGTGCCGCCGCCCGTGGGATCGATGCCGTCACCCCCTTCGCAGTCCCAGGACCCGCCGATCTACCGCGATCTGATGCGCGCCTGGGCCGACCGGGGCCGTACCCTGCCGGGCCGCCACGACCCGGAGTGGGTCAGGCTGGCGGCCCCGCAGGTCATGCTGGGGCAGTTCAGCGGGTCTCGGGGCCCGCTAGATGACGGGCGATGACCATCCGCTGGATCTGGTTGGTGCCCTCGACGATCTGGAGCACCTTCGCCTCACGCAGGTAGCGCTCGGCCGGGAAGTCGGCGGTGTAGCCGTAGCCGCCGAGGATCTGCACGGCGTCGATGGTGACCTTCATCGCGGTGTCGGTGCAGTGCAGCTTCGCCATGGCCGCCTGCTTGGCGAAGGGCCGTCCGGCGTCGCGCAGCCGCGCCGCCGCGAGGTACAGGGCCCGGCCGGCCTCGATCTGGGTCGCCATGTCGGCGAGCATGAAGCGCAGCCCCTGGAAGTCGGAGATCGGCCGCCCGAACTGCCTGCGCCCGCTCGCGTACGCCACGGCCTCGTCGAGAGCCGCCTGGGCCACGCCGATCGCGCAGGCCGCGATGCCGAGTCGCCCGGAGTCGAGCGCGGCCAGAGCGATCGCGAAGCCCTGGCCCTCCTCGCCGAGGCGCCGGTCGTCGGAGACCCGTACGCCGTCGAAGTGGAGCTGGGCGGTGGGTGAGCCCTTCATGCCCATCTTCTTCTCCGGCGCCGCGGCGCTCAGGCCCTCGGCATCGCCGGGCACCAGGAACGCGGTGATCCCGCGCGAGCCCTCCTCTCCGGTGCGGGCCATGACGGTGTAGAAGTCGGCGATCCCGCCGTGCGTGATCCACGCCTTGGTACCCGTGATCACCCAGTCGTCGCCCTGGCGCACGGCCCTCGTCCGCAGCGAGGCGGCGTCCGAACCGGAGGAGGGCTCGGAGAGGCAGTACGCGCCGAGCAGGCCGCCGCCGAGCATCGCGGGCAGGTGCTCGACCTGCTGCTGTTTGGTGCCGTAGGCGGCGAGCGCGTAGGAGGCGAGGGTGTGGACGCTGACGCCGAGGCCGACGGTGAGGCGGGCGGCGGCCAGTTCCTCCAGGACCTGGAGATAGACCTCGTAGGGCTGGTCGCCGCCGCCGTACTCGGAGTCGTAGGGCAGGCCGAGGAGCCCGGACTCGGACAGGAGGGTGAAGATCTCGCGCGGGAAGCGTCCGGCGTCCTCCTCGTCGGCCGCCTTCGGGGCGATCTCGCGCTGCGCGATGTCCCGGACGAGCGAGATCAGATCTCGGGCCTCCTCCGTGGGCAGCTGACGGTCCACCGGCTGCGGGGCGCGGTCGGGCATGGCGACGCTCTCCTCCCTGTCGGGCGCATCGGCGGACGTGCGCCGTGGGTGGGGCGCCTCCGCCGGGGTCTCGCCGAGTGCCGGCCGAGGCCCTTTCTCCCGGGTCACGGAAGCGGCTGACCAGCAGCTCTTCGGTGAGTATGCCCGGCGGGAGGCCGCCAGTCACCGGTTAACGACCGCTCACTTCAAACAATTACTCCCACCCTCGCAAGCGCGCCACCCGTATTGGTCCGAACCATTGACGTGCTGGTCTAGTCCTCCTAGTCTCTCGGCCACTGCTTGACCGCGTCATGCCAATCGGCACGCGGTCCCCTCTCCCCCACGAGGAGACACCCGATGCAGACTCGCCCCCGCCCCCGCGCCCTGTTCCGGGCGCTCGTCTCCGCAGCGTGTTGCGCCGCCCTCGGCGCCGGGCTGCTGGCCGGCGCGGGCAGCGCCACGGCCGAGCCGACACAGCAGAGGGCCGCCGCCGGCTCCAAGGTGGTCGGCTACTTCACGGAATGGGGCACCTACGACCGCAAGTACTACGTCAAGAACGTCGAGACGTCCGGCTCGGCGGCCCGGCTCACCCACATCAACTACGCCTTCGGCAACGTCACCGGCGGCAAGTGCGCCATGGGCGACTCCTACGCGGCGACCGAGCGCACCTACACGGCGGCCGAGTCCGTGGACGGCGTCGCCGACACCTGGGACCAGCCGCTGCGCGGCAATTTCAACCAGCTGCGCGAGCTGAAGAAGAAGCACCCCGGCCTGAAGGTCCTGTGGTCCTTCGGCGGCTGGACCTGGTCCAGCAGCTTCGGCGAGGCCGCGAGGAACCCGGCCGCCTTCGCCCAGTCCTGCTACGACCTGGTCGAGAACTCGAAGTGGGCCGACGTCTTCGACGGCATCGACATCGACTGGGAGTACCCGAACGCCTGCGGCAACACCTGCGACACCAGCGGCAAGGCGGCCTTCAGGAACCTCATGGCGGCGGTGCGCGCCAAGTTCGGTTCCGGCAACCTGGTCACCGCGGCCATCACCGCGGACGCCACACCCGGCGGCAAGATCGACGCGGCGGACTACGCGGGCGCGGCGCAGTACGTGAACTGGTACAACCCGATGACGTACGACTTCTTCGGCGCCTGGGACGCGACCGGCCCGACCGCCCCGCACTCGCCGCTGAACTCCTACTCCGGCATCCCGAGGGCGGGCTACCACACCTCGGCGACCATCGCCAAGCTCAAGGGCCTCGGCATCCCGGCCTCCAAGCTACTGCTCGGCATCGGCTTCTACGGCCGCGGCTGGACCGGCGTCACCCGGTCGGCGCCCGGCGGCACCGCGACCGGCCCGGCGGCGGGGACGTACGAGCAGGGCATCGAGGACTACAAGGTGCTGAAGTCCACGTGCCCGGCGACGGGAACGGTGGCCGGCACGGCGTACGCCAAGTGCGGCTCCAACTGGTGGAGTTACGACACCCCGGCGACCATCGGAACCAAGATGACGTACAAGAACCAGCAGGGCCTGGGCGGGACGTTCTTCTGGGAACTGAGCGGCGACACGGCGGGCGGTGAGCTGATCAGGGCGATCAACTAGCAAAGCCGACGGGGGACTTGGGGCGGAGGACCACGAGCCTCCGCCCCTTGCGTCAGCCGTCCCGGCGGGCGGACTCGGGGATCGGGTAGGCGGGGTCGAGCTCCTGGATGGCGCGCATGGTGCCGCCCAGGGTCCTCACCAGGAGTTCGCGCATGGTGTCCCGGGACAGTTCCGGGCGGTCGATCCAGTCGAGGGTCGCGCCCTCGACGCTGCACACCCAGCCCAGCAGGCCCATCCGGGCCAGCGGCGCGATGTCGCTGCGGCCGTACGCGCCCTCGGCTATGGTCGCGACGATCGCCTCGCGCACCCCGTCCCGGATCGCGTGCACCTCGGTGTCGAAGCCGACGCCCCCGCTGACGATCGTGCGGTACGCGGCCTGGTTGTGCTCGGCGTAGCGCAGATAGCTGTCGATCGTGCGGTGGACGCGGTCCACGGCGGCCAGCTGGTGGCCGCTCGCCGCGAAGGTGACCAGATCGGCGACGGAGTCCTGGATGATCGCCAGGTAGTAGCCGCGCTTGGACTGGAAGTAGTAGTAGATCAGTCCCTTGGCGACATGCGCCTGCCGGGCGATGTCATCCATGGAGAGCGCGTCGTACGACGTGTCGGCAAACAACTTCCGCCCGATGGTGATGAGTTCGGTACGGCGCGCCAGCGAGCGCTCGGTGCCGCGCGGCCGGGGGCGGGCAGCGTCACGCTGTTGACTGATATTCAATTTCGACCCTGGTCTTCCAACGGGCTGCGGGACATCCGCAGTATGGCAGGTCGGGTCGACCCTCAGATCACAGCAGTCCCAGTTGCACCACGAGCATCGCGACGACCACGACGAGGGTCCAGCCCATGACGTGCTCGAGGATCTGCGGGCCGTCTTCCCGGGGGCCGCCGGTGCGAGTGCGCGGGGCTGCGGATGCGGGTGCGCTCATTCGTCCACCTTGCCACCGTCAGCGGCTTTTGCGGCAGAGACGTTGGTCACAGGGCCCCGGGAGGCCGGGGCCCTGTGGGTTCAGCGGACGCCCACCGCCGCGAGGGCGCTGCGCTGGCGCGCGGTCGGGTGGGCCGGGAAGTAGAGGTAGCAGACGCCTCCGCTGCCGGAGACGACCTTGCCACTGGCGTTGTACCGCTTGGTCCTGAGCCAGATGTTCTCCCACTCCCGCCGCCGGTAGACCCGCCGCACCGCCTCGTCGTTCGGCGAGGCCGGGTCGTTGGCGATCACGTCGCCGTCGACGGTGAAGCCGATCACGGTCATCAGGTGCCCGGAGGTGCCGTACCCGGCTCCCGTGAGCTCCTCCTTGAGGAAGGACTGGGACGTTATGGCCGGGATGCCGGCCGCGATCAGCGTCTCCAGGTCGGCGAGGGAGCCGAGCCGGGTGACCACGCCCTGCAGCCCCTTGAACGTGGCCGCGTAGGCGGCGTTGAACGGCCAGTTCCCGCAGCCCGCGTACTGGTAGTCGTAGGTGTAGCGGGCCGCGTGGCACACCTGCGGGTCGGCGTACGCGGGGTCGACCCAGGCCAGTTGCCGGGAGGTGAGCCGGCCGCCCCAGTACTCGACGATCATCTGCGAGGAGGTGGGGCTGCACCAGGCCTCGCCACCGTTGTCGTACTCCGGGTACTGGCCGGCGTGGATCTCCTGCGAGTAGCGCGGGACGGTCAGCTCCCGTGCGAGGCCGGGCACGGAGGCCGGGACGGTGAAGCGGTCGGGCACGTCGGAGCCCATCGCACCGAGCCGCCAGACGGTGGGGGTCAGCTCGGTGCCGGGCTTGCGGTAGAGGGTGAGCCGCAGTCGGTACGAGGCGAGGCGCAGCCCGGTCGACGGGTCGTCGACCGCGAAGGTGTCCGTCCAGACGGTGCTCTTGCCGTCGGTCTGGTCGTCGACGGAGGTCCGCCTGATGTCCTGGTCGCCGGCCGCCCAGCGGCCCATCACGTACCAGGGGGTCTTCGTGCCGTCGGAGTACGTCCCCGTGAGCTCGACCTGGATCCAGGTGCCGGCCGGGGTACGCGCGTTCCAGGAGGCGATCGCCTCGGTGGCGGGGACGGTGAGCCGGTGCACGGCGGACGTCCAGGTCGCGTACTCCCAGGTGGCGGTCCTGCCGGTGTGCGGGTCGGTGTACTCGGTGGTGCCGGCGGGGGCGCCGATCTCCAGGCCGGGACGGGTACCGGCGACGGCACGGGTGCCCTTGGCGGTGCCGCCGCACCAGTCGGTGTACGTGGTCCAGGCGCGGTTGTCGACCGGGCGGGCCGGTGTGTGGGCGGAAGGGGCGGCGGGATCGGTCACGGCGTCGGGTGGGGTGCCGGGTGCGGGGTCGGGCGCGGGGCCCGTGGCGGGGTCGGGCGGGGTGGCGGCCACCGCCGGGCCGGCGGCGCCGGTCATCGCGGCGGCGACCGCGGCGGCCAGGACGGTTCTGCGGGACGGCTGATCGGCTCTGCTCATGGGTGGAAGACCCCCAGGTGTCCGAGTCGGGGCAGGTCCTTTGCACGGCTGTGCGCCAACTATGGACGCAGCGACCTGCTCCTGCCAGCACTTCGCCGCACGGCGCGGCGAGCAACATTGGTCTCGGCCGCTGGCGGGAGCCGCCGCCCGCAGTGGCACGTCCGGAGCCGGGCCCCGGGCCCTAGGGCGTGTGGCGAAAGTCCCGCCTGCCCTGCGACGCCCGGCACGCGCGCTCGCCGCGTTGTCGGGATCGCCCACGTACGCCCAGTACGCGGGCGACCCTCCGCCTTGCGATCGCACGTGCCGGACGCCGCAGGGCCCGCCCTTCGGGCGGACGACGGGACGTCCGCCACACGCCCTAGAATCCACCCGCCCGCCCCGCCGCACCCCAGGGAACCACCATCGACACCCTCGTCTCCCGGCTCCGCCGGCTCCCCCCGTCCTGTGGACCGGTCCGCCTGATCGGCGTCGACGGGCACGCCGGATCCGGAAAGAGCACGTTCGCCGGAGAGTTGGCGCGGGAGCTGGACGACGCCCCGGTGCTGCACCTCGACGACATCGCGACCCACGACGAACTGTTCGCGTGGGACGCGCGCCTGCTGAGCCAGGTGATCGAGCCGCTCGGCCGCGGCGAGACGGCGCGCTACTCCCCCTACGACTGGCGCGCCCGGCGCTTCGGCGCCGAGCGGGCGCTCCCGCCGGCCCCCTTCGTGGTCATCGAGGGGGTCGGAGCCGGACGGCGCAGCCTGCGTCCGCATCTCGCGCAGCTGTTGTGGATGGAACTGCCATCGGAGGAGTCCTGGGAACGGGGGCGCTCACGGGACGGGGAGGAGCAGCGCGAGTTCTGGGCGGGGTGGGTCCGCGCGGAGCGGCGGCACTTCGCCGAAGACCCCTCCCGCCCCCATGCCGATCTTCTGGTACGGCAGTTGAGCGAGGGGTACGAGGTACTTGCAGGGCCTGCTGGGACCGTTGGACCGGACCAGGAAATCACTCACCGTGACGACCCGCCCGCAATGTGGTGAACCTGTGAAGGCACTTGCCCGCCAACTTGCCGGAGTGCTTCAACTCGGCTTGACCGGGGGCCCGTACAGGTCTTACGTTCTCAATGTGCGGCAATCGAAGCCGCCCCAAGACGCGAAGCCCCCGGTTGTTCCCCCGTGATCGGGGGCTTCGTTCTGTCCTCTTCCGCTCTTCCCGGCGCCGGACGGCGCGATTCGCTCACCCTCGGTCACCACGCCGCAGGCGCCCCGTCCGCTCCCACCTCGCCAAACGACCTGCACGCCACCCTTCGGCGGGCGACGCCCCCACGGGTACGATGCCCTCGGTGCGACCTACGGACGGCTGCTTCGCGCACTGTTGCAACTCCGGTCCGCGGTACGGCGGTTCGATCAAGGCGGCCGACGGGTGACGGCTCGGCGGTCAACCGACGGGGCACGGTTTGTGGGGGACGTGATGGACTTCGGCACGCAAGGCCCCGAGGCCCCGGCCGACCTCGCCTGGGTGCGAGGTGTGGACGCCTACACGATGGGCGCCTATCCCCAGGCGGAAGAGGAGTTCCGCACCGCGGTGCGGATCGATCCCGGGATGGCCGACGGCTGGCTCGGCCTGCACGCGCTGCGCGTCGACACGACGACCGCGCTGCTGCGGATGTTCCGCCACCGGGACCGTTTCGGCGAACAGCGCACCCGGCACCGCCGCACGCTCAACTCCTGGTACTGGCTGGGCTGGTGGGTGCAGCCCGTCCTGGAGAGCCCGCGTGACCTGCTGCTCGCGCACGCCTCGCACTGGCTGGACGGCCGCCACGTCCCCGAGCTGGACCGCGCGCTGGCCGGTCTGCCGCCGGTGGACGCCGACCACCATGTCCGCTTCCTGCACGCGTGCCGCGCCTACCTGGTCAAGGACTGGGAGCAGCTCGTCCGGCACACCGACCCGCTGCTCGACGACCCGCTGCTCGGCATCGAGGCCGGCCTGTTCGGCGGCATGGCCCGGGTCCGGCTGGAGATGTACCGGCAGGCCGAACCCCTCCTGTCGGCGGCCCTGATGCGGTGCCGCAGCGAGCAGCCGCAGCGCAAGGAGCTGCGCTACTGGCTGGCCCGGGCGCACGAGGGCACGGGCCGCAGCGCGGCCGCGCTGCCGCTCTACCGTGCGGTGCACCGGGTCGACCCCGCCTTCATGGACACCTCGGCCCGGCTCGCGGCGATCGCCGAGGGCGACGGCTACGACGACACCGCCGGCCTCGCCGCGATCACGCTCACCGGAATGGGGCAGGAGAGCGCGGACGGGCCGGACACCCTCGACCCGCTCTTCGGCAGCGAGGGACGCGACCTGCGACTCCCCGACGCCGACCTCCCACCCACCGCTCCCCTGCCGTCGGTCACCGATCCGGCCGTACGCGAGAAGACGCTCGTACCCTCGGCGCTGCCCGCCGGGCCCACCGATCCCGAGTTACTGGAGGAGGCGCTCACCGAACTGGAGCGCATGGTGGGGCTGGAACCGGTGAAACGCCAGGTCAAGGCCCTGTCGGCACAGTTGAACATGGCGCGGCTGCGGGCCGGGCAGGGGCTGCCGGTGCAGCCGCCCAAGCGCCACTTCGTCTTCTCCGGCCCCTCCGGCACCGGCAAGACCACGGTGGCCCGCATCCTCGGCCGCGTCTTCTACGCCCTCGGTCTGCTGGGCGGCGACCATCTCGTGGAGGCCCAGCGGGCCGACCTCGTCGGCGAGTACCTCGGCCAGACGGCCGTGAAGGCCAACGAGCTGATCGACTCCGCGCTCGGCGGTGTCCTCTTCGTCGACGAGGCGTACTCGCTCTCCAACTCCGGCTACGGCAAGGGGGACGCGTACGGCGACGAGGCGCTCCAGGTACTGCTCAAGCGGGCCGAGGACAACCGCGATCACCTCGTCGTGATCCTCGCCGGCTATCCCGAGGGCATGGACCGGCTCCTCGCCGCGAACCCCGGGCTGTCCTCCCGCTTCACCACCCGAGTCGACTTTCCTTCGTACCGGCCCCTCGAACTCACCTCGATCGGTGAGGTGCTCGCCACGGAGAACGGGGACGTGTGGGACGAGGAGGCGTTGGACGAGTTGCGCTCCATCGCGGGGCACGTCGTCGAGCAGGGGTGGATCGACGAGTTGGGGAACGGGCGGTTTCTGCGGACGCTGTACGAGAAGAGCTGTGCCTACCGGGATCTGCGGTTGTCGACTTATCCGGGGTCGTTGACCCGGGACGACTTGTCCACCTTGCGGTTGCCGGATCTGATGCAGGCGTACGGAGAGGTGCTGTCGGGGCGGGGGCCGGAGGATCCGTCGGCGATGTGAGCGGACCCGCACAGCTGCGGGCAGTCGTGCCGCCGGGGCGATGGGGGTCCCTCCCGCTCGAGCGAAGCCGAGAGTGGGGGAGGGTGGGCGCAGCGGCCACCCCGCGAGCACGGGCGAGCGAAACCCGCCCACCCGCACCCGCAGCGGCGCAGGGCGACAGCTCAGCCGGCCAACGCACCCTCCGGCTCCCCGCTCACCCTCGGCTCCGTCACCCGTGGCGCCTCCCTGTGCGCCGGGTCCCGTACCTCACCGACCAGCAGCTCCAGTACGTCCTCCAGCGCGACCAGACCCAGTACCTTCCCTGATGCGTCGGCCACCTGCGCGAGGTGGGTGGCGGCTCGGCGCATGACGGTCAGGGCGTCGTCCAGGGGCAGCTCCGACCGCAGCGTCGTCATCGGCCGCCAGATCTGCTGCGGCACCGCCCGTTCGGAGTCCTCCAGGTCGAGTACGTCCTTCACGTGCAGGTAGCCCATGAAGGCGCCGTTCTCCGTGGCGACGGGGAAGCGGGAGTACCCGGTGCGGGCGGTGAGGGCGACGATCTGGCCCGGCGTGACCGAGGGGCTCACCGTCACCAGGGACTCACGGCGCAGGAGCACGTCCGTCACCGGGCGGGAGCCCAGTTCGAGGGCGTCCTCCAGGCGTTCCTGTTCCTCGGGGGCGAGCAGTCCCGCCTGGCCCGAGTCCTCCACCAGCCGGTTGAGCTGTTCGCTGGTGAAGACGGCCTCGACCTCGTCCTTGGGCTCGACGCTGAAGAGCCGCAGGATGCCCTGGGCGACGGCGCCGAGGGCCAGGGTGATCGGCCGGCAGAGGCGGGCGAAGGCGACCAGGCCGGGGCTGAGCCACAGCGCGGCCTTCTCCGGTGCGGCCATCGCGAGGTTCTTCGGGACCATCTCGCCGATGACGAGGTGGAAGAAGACCACGGCGGCGAGCGCGATCACGTACCCGAGGGGATGGATCACGCCGTGCGGGAGGTGGATCCACTCGAAGACCGGCTCCAGCAGATGCGCCACCGTCGGCTCGGCGACCGCGCCCAGGGTCAGTGAGCAGATCGTGATGCCGAACTGGGCCGCCGCCATCATCTGCGGCAGGCGCTCCAGACCGTAGAGGACCTGGCGGGCGCGGGCGGTGCCGAGGGGTTCGATCTGGCTGCGGCGGACGGAGACGAGTGCGAACTCGGCGCCGACGAAGAACCCGTTGGCCAGCACGAGCAGCGCGGCGAAGAGGAGTTGGAGCACGCTCATCGGGCGGCCTCCACCACGACGGGGGATGTCCTGACCAGCCGCACCCGCTCGGCGCGGTAGTGGCCGACCTGGCGCACGGTGAGCCGCCAGCCGGGCAGTTCGGTCCTGTCGCCGACGGCCGGGATGCGGCCGAGCAGGTCGGCGACCAGGCCGGCGACGGTCTCGTAGGGCCCCTCGGGCACGTCGAGGCCTATGCGCTGGAGGATGTCCACGCGACAGCTGCCGTCGGCGTCCCAGGCGAGCCTGCCGTCCTCGGGCGGGACCGCGGCGAGTTCGGGCACGTCCTGCCCGTCGTGCTCGTCGCGGACCTCGCCGACGATCTCCTCGACGATGTCCTCCAGGGTGACGACACCGGCCGTGCCGCCGTACTCGTCGACGACGACCGCGATGGGCTGCTCGCTGCGCAGCCGGGCCAGCAGGGGCTGCACCGGGAGCGTCTCGGGGACGAGCAGGGCGGGACGGGCGATGCGGTCGACGGGGGTGCGCAGCCGTTCGTACACGGGGACGGCCAGGGCGTCCTTGAGGTGGACCATGCCGACGATCTCGTCGATCTTCTCCCGGTAGACGGGGAAGCGGGACAGGCCGGTCGCGCGGGTCAGGTTGACCACGTCCTCGGCCGTCGCCGACGACTGCAGGGCGCTGACCTTCACGCGTGGGGTCATGACGTGCTGCGCGGTCAGCTCGGCCAGGGACAGCGTCCGCACGAAGAGGTCGGCGGTGTCCTGTTCGAGGGCGCCGGCCTGGGCCGAGTGCCGGGCCAGGGAGACGAGCTCCTCCGGGGTACGGGCGGAGGCCAGCTCCTCGGTCGGCTCCACGCCCATGGCCCGCACCAGACGGTTGGCGACCGCGTTGAGGGCGGCGATGACCGGGCGGAACAGGCGTGCGAAGGCGTGCTGCGGGCCGGCCACGAAACGGGCGACCTGGAGGGGTCGGGACACCGCCCAGTTCTTGGGCACGAGTTCGCCGACCACCATCTGGACGGCGGAGGCCAGCAGCATGCCGACGGCCACAGCGACACCGGATACGGCGCCCTCGGGGATGCCGACGGCGGTGAAGGGGCCGTGCAGCAGCTCGGCGAGCGCCGGTTCGGCGAGCATGCCGACGACGAGGGAGGTGATGGTGATGCCGAGCTGGGTGCCGGAGAGCTGGAAGGACAGCTCCCTCAGCGACTCGACGACCGTACGGGCTCGTTTGTCGCCCTCGGCGGCGGCCTTCTCGGCGTCCGGGCGCTCGACCGTCACCAGGCCGAACTCGGCGGCCACGAAGAAGCCGTTGGCGAGGATGAGCAGGAACGCAGCTGCCAGGAGCAGCAGGGGGGTGGTCATGATGCCGCCGCCTCCGCGTGGCCGCGCGTCTCGGCGCGGTCCGTGCTGGGTCGGGAGGGGGCGGCGCAGGTACTACAGGACGATCCGTCCATCGCCGGAGAGGGTCACTCCTCGGATAGCAGTTACCCCTGTGCGCCGGGCGGCACGACAGGAGCGGAGGCGCGGGAACGCGCCTCCGCCCACCAGATTAATCAAGACACCCGCCCGAGCGGCAGGGTGGACGGCCCTGAGTCAGCCCCGATGTTGCTCGGGGTCCTGGACGGACCGGGCCTCGGCGAGGGCGCGCAGCGTCCGCGCGTCCGCGATGGCACGCTGTTTGGCGATGCCGGGCTGGATGCCGATCGCGGGCAGGCTGGTGCCGTCGCTGAGGTCGAGGAAGACCCAGGGGTCACCCGGTCGGAGGTTCACCCGGAGGATCTCCGCCCAGGCCAGGCGCCGCCTGCTGGCGATGTTCACGACGGTGACGCCGGACTCGTCGGCGACGACCTTCACCCGGGCGAGCATGGCCAGCACCCCGAAGATGAGGGCCCCGGTGACGATGAAGCTGAGGCGCTCTCCCGGACCGAGCTGCTCGAGGAGCAGCGCGATGGCGGCGATCACCACGAAGATCGCGACCCCGGCGGTGAGCAGGACCACACGAGTGCGGCCCGGCCGGAAAGTGACGGGCAGGGTGGGCAGATCGGACATCGGTCTACGGCCCCCGGTCAGAGGCGGCAGGCGTGGATGGCCGTGGTGAGGATGGCCCGGGCGCCGATGTCGTACAGGTCGTCCATGATCCGCTGGGCCTCCTTGGCGGGAACCATGGCGCGGACGGCGACCCAGCCCTCGTTGTGCAGCGGTGAGACGGTCGGGGACTCCAGGCCCGGCGTGAGCGCGACGGCCTTCTCCAACTGCTCGACACGGCAGTCGTAGTCCATCATCACGTACGTCCGGGCGACCAGGACGCCCTGGAGGCGGCGCAGGAACTGCTGAACCTTCGGCTCAGCGGCCTCTTCCGTGTCCGCGCCGGTGCGGCGGATCACGATGGCCTCGGACTTCATGATGGGCTCGCCGAAGACCTCCAGGCCCGCGTTGCGCAGGGAGGTGCCGGTCTCCACGACGTCGGCGATGACCTCGGCGACACCGAGCTCTATGGCGGTCTCGACGGCGCCGTCGAGGTGGACGACGGAGGCGTCGATGCCCTGGTCGGCCAGGTGCTTGGCGACGATGCCCTCGTAGGAGGTGGCGACCGTCCGGCCGTTGAGGTCCTCGACGCTGTTGGCCGTGCCCGGCTTGGCGGCGTAGCGGAAGGTGGAGCGGGCGAAGCCGAGCGGGAGGATCTCCTCGGCGTTGGCACCGGAGTCGATGAGCAGGTCGCGTCCGGTGATGCCGATGTCGAGGCGGCCGGAGGAGACGTAGATGGCGATGTCGCGGGGGCGGAGGTAGAAGAACTCGACCTCGTTCTCCGGGTCGACGATCCGCAGTTCCTTGGACTCGCGGCGCTGCTGGTAGCCGGCCTCATGCAGCATCTCCGCCGCAGGGCCTGACAGGGAACCCTTGTTGGGGACGGCGATGCGCAGCATGAGGTCGGCTTCCTTCGCGTGATGTTTTCGAGCGGGATGTCTCTGGAACGGGTTTTACAGGTGGGCGTAGACGTCGTCGAGGGAGATTCCGCGGGCGACCATCATCACCTGGACGTGGTACAGCAGCTGCGAGATCTCCTCGGCCGCGGCCTCCTTGCCCTCGTACTCGGCGGCCATCCAGACCTCGGCGGCCTCTTCTACGACCTTCTTGCCGATGGCATGGACGCCCTTGCCGACGAGTTCGGCGGTGCGGGAGGTGGCGGGATCGCCGTGGGCGGCCTTGTGCTGGAGCTCGGTGAAGAGCTCCTCGAACGTCTTCTTGGACATGGTGGTCCCACCCTACGCGTAAAAGGACATCCCTCAGCGCCAGGGTTCAGATACTGAGCGGAGGGTGGCCGCGGTCGCCACCGCCGCCGTCACCGCCTCGTGTCCCTTGTCCTCGTTCGAGCCCTCGATGCCCGCGCGGTCCAGGGCCTGTTCCTCGGTGTCGCAGGTCAGCACGCCGAAGCCGACGGGGACGCCGGTGTCGATGGAGACCTGGGTGAGGCCCTGGGTGACGCCTTGGCACACGTAGTCGAAGTGGGGGGTGCCGCCCCGGATGACGACGCCGAGGGCGACGATCGCGTCGTAGCCGCGGCCCGCGAGGACCTTGGCGACCACCGGGAGCTCGAAGCTGCCGGGGACCCGGAGCAGGGTCGGCTCGTCGATCCCCAGCTCGTGCAGGGCGCGCAGGGCGCCGTTGACCAGACCGTCCATCACCTTCTCGTGCCACTGTGCCGCGATGACGGCGACCCGCAGGTCTCCGACGTTGCGTACGGACAGTTCCGGTGCACCCTTGCCGCTCACGTCTCTCCTCAGTCCTGTTCTTACTGGTTGCCGCAGGGCGACACGGTGGCCGTGTCCAGCCAGGGCAGGTCGTGTCCCATCCGGTCCCGCTTGGTGCGCAGGTAGCGGATGTTGTGCTCGCCCGCCTGGACGGGCATCGGCTCGCGGGCCGAGACCTTCAGGCCGTGCCGGACGAGCGCGTCCGTCTTCTCGGGGTTGTTGGTCATCAGCCGGACGCTGCGCACGCCGAGGTCCTCGAGGATCTGCGCGCCGGCCGCGTAGTCACGGGCGTCGGCGGGCAGGCCCAGCTCCAGGTTGGCGTCGAGGGTGTCGTGGCCCTGCTCCTGAAGCTCGTACGCCCTCAGTTTGGACAGCAGGCCGATGCCCCGGCCCTCGTGTCCGCGCAGGTAGACCACCACGCCCCGGCCCTCGGCCTGGATGCGCTGGAGGGCGGTGTCGAGCTGGGGGCCGCAGTCGCAGCGGGCGGAGCCGAAGATGTCTCCGGTGAGGCATTCGGAGTGGACGCGGACGACGACGTCCTCGCCGTCGCCGATCTCGCCGTGGACGAGGGCGACGTGCTCGACGCCGTCGACGGTGGAGCGGTAGCCGTACGCGGTGAAGGTGCCGTGCACGGTGGGCAGCCGGGTCTCGGCCTCGCGGCGGACCGTCGGCTCGGCGGAGCGGCGGTAGGCGATCAGGTCCTCGATGGAGATGATCGTCAGGCCGTGCTTGCGGGCGAACGGGATCAGCTCGGGCAGGCGCAGCATGCTGCCGTCCTCGCCTGCGATCTCGACGATCGTGCCGACGGGGCGCAGGCCCGCGAGGCGGGCGAGGTCGACGGCGGCCTCGGTGTGGCCGTCGCGCGCGAGCACGCCGCCGGGCTTGGCGCGCAGCGGGAAGATGTGACCGGGGCGGACGAGGTCGTCGGGTTCGGCGATGCCGCTGGCGAGGAGCTGGAGGGTGGTGGCGCGGTCGGAGGCGGAGATGCCGGTGGTCACGCCGTGCGCGGCGGAGGCGTCGACGGAGACGGTGAACGCGGTCTTCATCGACTCGGTGTTGTCGTCGACCATCTGCGGGAGCCGGAGCCGGTCGAGTTCCTCGCCCTCCATGGGGGCGCAGATCAGGCCGCGGCACTCGCTCATCATGAAGGCGAGGATCTCGGGGGTGACCTTCTCGGCGGCCATGACGAGGTCGCCCTCGTTCTCGCGGTCCTCGTCGTCGACGACCACGACCGGGCGGCCGGCCGCGATGTCGGCGATGGCCTGCTCGACCGGGTCGAGGGTGAGGTCCGCGTAGCCCTCGGTGCTGTACAGAACGGGTGCCGCGCTCATGCCGGCGCTCCTTCCAGAGCGGGCCGCGCGCCCTTGCGGGAGCGCAGCCACCAGTCGCGCATGCCCCACAGGACGAGCGCGCCGTAGATGACGTAGACGAAACCGGAGAAGGCGTAGCCGTTGGCGAAGTTCAGGGGGACGCCGACGAGGTCGACGAGCAGCCAGGCGAACCAGAACTCGACCATGCCGCGGGCCTGGGCGTACATGGCGACGATGGTGCCGACGAAGATGTAGGCGTCGGGCCAGGGGTCCCAGGACAGGCTCGGGTAGGCCTTGAAGAGGAGGGCCACGGCGACGGTGCCGACGGCGGCGGCGCCTGCCATCGCGGCGCGTTCGCGCCAAGTGGCGAAGCGCGGGGTGATGTGGCCGTCCTCGGACTGGTCCTTGCCGCGGTTCCACTGCCACCAGCCGTACAGCGCGACGACCATGAC
Source organism: Streptomyces sp. NPDC043427 (assembly GCF_056436655.1). Taxonomy (NCBI): domain Bacteria; kingdom Bacillati; phylum Actinomycetota; class Actinomycetes; order Kitasatosporales; family Streptomycetaceae; genus Streptomyces; species Streptomyces sp. NPDC043427. The sequence continues at coordinate 71,392 of NZ_JBWKCC010000035.1, forward strand.
GACGACCTGCTTGCCCGCGCTGCCGGTCAGGTGGCCGAAGAAGGCGCCGAAGAGGATGAGGCCGGAGAGGAACTGCACCGGCCAGGTCCACAGGGAGCGGCGCCAGCCCAGGGCGAGGGTGATCAGGCCGAGGATGTTGCCGATCATGTCCGACCAGAGGATGTGCTGGTCGAGGAGGGTGAACGCCTCGGAGTTCAGCCAGTTCACTGAGCCGCCCCCTAACCCGTGGTCGTCGAGAGCAGGCGCTCGACGTACTTGGCGACGATGTCCACCTCGAGGTTGACCGGGTCGCCGCTCTGCTTCACGCCGAGGGTGGTCAGGTCGAGGGTGGTGGGGATGAGGCTGACGGTGAAGTGGTCGGGGCCGGCCTCGACGACGGTGAGGCTGATGCCGTCGACCGTGATGGAACCCTTCTCGACCACGTACCGGGAGAGGTCGGCCGGGAGCGAGATCTTCACGAGCTCCCAGTGCTCGGAGGGTGTGCGCTCCAGGACGTGACCGGTGCCGTCGACGTGGCCCTGGACGATGTGTCCGCCGAGGCGGGCGCCGACCGCGGTGGGGCGTTCGAGGTTGACCCGGGAGCCGACGGCGAGGGCGCCGAGGCTGGAGCGTTTGAGGGTTTCCGCCATGACGTCGGCGGTGAACTCGTCGCCCTCGTGCTCGACGACCGTGAGACAGACCCCGTTGACGGCGATGGAGTCGCCGTGCTTCGCGCCGTCGGTGACGACGGGGCCGCGCAGCCGGAAGCGGGCGGCGTCGCCGAGGTTCTCGACGGCGGTGACCTCACCCAGCTCTTCGACGATTCCGGTGAACACTCCCGGGTCCTCCTGCCTCTTGGGGCACGGACTCCGGGGCTGTCGATGACGACAGAATGTACGAACCGGCACCGGGGCGTCGCCGGACAGACTCGTCCACGTGGACGAGCATGGACGGCGGCGCGCAGGAATGCCCGCCCGCCGCGCACTGCCTCCCATCCGGACTTTAACCGTCGGTCCAGGAATTTCACCTGGTCAACCGGTCGCTGGAAGCGACCGGGTCGCGGACTGTAACCGCCGGTTCGGACTTTCACCGACCCCGGAGTGCGCTGCTTCTGGTACATGGCAAGTGTGCCACGGCTGATCGACGTCCATACGGGCGAACGATGTGGGGTGGCTCACAGAACGTGTCGCTGGACTTCCTGAGCGTGGCACTGCCGCACCTGCGTTGACCCCTGGCCCCCGGTGCCGTTGTGCCGGTGCCGTTCTGGCAGGGTGCAGGCATGACGACCGTCGGCGCCGAGGAGTTCGAGAGCCACCGCTCCCGCCTGTTCGGCCTGGCCTACCGGATGCTGGGCTCCGCCGACGAGGCCGAGGACACGGTCCAGGACGCGTATCTGCGGTTCAGCGGGGTCGACCGCGCCGGCATCGAGAACCTCGCGGCCTGGCTCGCGAAGGTCGTCACGAACCTCTGTCTCACCCGGCTGACCTCCGCCCGCGCACGGCGCGAACAGTACGTCGGGGACTGGCTGCCGGAGCCGGTGCTCACCTCCGACGGCACGCTCGGCCCTTTGGAGTCCGCCGAGCGGCGCGACGCCGTGTCGTTGGCGGTCCTGGTGCTGCTGGAGCGGCTGACGCCGACCGAGCGCGCGGTGTACGTGCTGCGGGAGGCGTTCGGGTACGGCCACCGGGAGATCGCCGGGGTGCTGGACCTCTCCGAGGCCAACTCCCGTCAGCTGTACCGGCGGGCGGTGGAGCGGGTGGCGGCGTCCGAGAGCCGGTTCGCGCCCCCCTCCCGAGCGGCAGGAGGAGCTCGTGACGTCCTTCATCACGGCGGCCCGGGACGGCGACATGGCCGGCCTCGAGAAACTGCTCGCGGCCGATGCGACCTGGTGGAGCGACGGTGGCGGCAGGGTCAGCGCGGCCCGGCGGCCGATCGAGGGGAGCGAGAAGGTCGTCCGGTTCCTGGTGGGCGCGGTGCAGAAATACGCGGCCGACTGGGGCTTCTCGGTGGTCGAGATCAATGGCGCGAGCGGGCTGGCGGCGTGGGCGGACGACACGCTGATCGGTGTGCTGGCGTTCGAGTACCGCGACGGGCTGATCGTAGGGATGCGGGCCGTCGTGAACCCGGACAAGCTGGACTTCGTACGGCGTCAGCTCGGGCGGCCGTAGGCGGCGTTGTCACATCGCGCGGGTCTGTTCGGTCTCAGCTGACGGGGGGGCGTTCCACACGCCCGATGTTCGGAGGGACCGAGGACCATGACCACGATCCTGGTGACCGGCGGCACCGGAACGCTCGGCCGGCTCGTCACAGAGCGGCTGCGCGCGGACGGGCACGAGGTGCGGGTACTCAGCCGGCACACCCAGCCGTACGCCGTGGACCTGCGTGAGGGCGGGAGCGGGCTGGACGCGGCCGTCGAGGGGGTGGACACGATCATCCACTGCGCGAGCACGCCCCGTGGCGGTGACGAGCGGGCGGCGACCAACCTCGTCGCGGCGGCGCGGCGGGCGCAGGTGGGCCATCTCGTCTACATCTCGATCGTCGGCGTCGACCGGGTGCCGTTCGGCTACTACCGCACCAAGCACACCGTGGAGCGGCTGATCGAGGAGTCGGGGCTGGGCTGGACGGTCCTGCGGACGACCCAGTTCCACGATCTGCTCGTCCAGGTGTTCCAGGGGCTGGCCAAGTCACCGGTGATGCCCCTGCCGGCCGGCGTCCGGGACCAGCCGATCGAGGTGCGGGAGGTCGCGGCGCGTCTGGCGGAACTGGCGACGGGAGCGCCGGTGGGCCGTGCCGACGACATGGGCGGACCCGAGGTGCGGACGTTGCAGTCCCTGGCCCAGGCGTACCTCGCGGCGGCGGGCCGACGTCGGGTGGTCACGCAGGTGCCGCTGTGGGGTGCGGCTTACCGGGGTTTCCGGGACGGAGGTCATCTGACGCCGGAACAGGCGGTGGGGAAGGGGACGTTCGAGGAGTACCTGGAGCGGCGGTTCGGGCGGGGGTGAGGCTGGGCGGGGGATCCGGGGTGCTTGCGGGAGGGCAGCGTGGGTGCGGGGCCGGGGGCCGCTAGGGTCTTTCGTTTGGATCAGGCCGGATCAGGGAGCGGGGCCTGATCCAAACGAGAGGCCCTAGCGCTCCGGCGGTGCGAACAGTTCCTCCTGGGCGGCCTCCCGCGCCGTCAGCAGTGCGCCGCGGAGCACGGCGCCACCACCCAGGACGCTCGGCCGCACCTCCGTGGCCAGCGGCGACATCCGACGGACCCGCTCCTCGACCCGGGCGGCGAGCAGCTCTCCCCCGGCCTGCCCCGTCTCGCCGCCGAGCACCACGCACCCCGGGTCCAGGACCGCGACGACGGAAGCGACGCCTATGGCGAGCCGGTCGGCGAGAGCGTCCAGGAAGCGGTCGGCGGCCTCGATGTCGAGCACCGGGTCCGGGGCGGCCTCGGCGTCCGCAGGGACACCGGGGTCGGCCTGGGCGCCCGCGTCCGTATCGGCGAGCCGACCTGGCTCCGCCGCCGCCTCGCCCACCGGATCAGCCTCATCCCCGATACCCGCCCCGGCTTCAGCCGCAGTCCGGGCCCCCGCACTCCCTACGACGTCCACGGCCCCCCGCACCGCCCCCGCCCCCACCGGTCCCCTCCCCGCCGTCGCGCCCGTCTCCTCCACCCGCACCCCGAAGCGCCCCGCCAGCTCCCCGATGGCCCCCGACCCCGCCAGCGAGTAGAAGCCCCCCTCGCAGTCCGTGGCCGACGGGAGCCCGGCTGTCCCCGGCACCGGCAGGAACCCGATCTCGCCGGTGCCGCCGGAGGCCCCCCGCCTCAGCCGGCCGTCGAGGACGACCGCCGCGCCCGTGCCGTGGCCCAGCCAGAGGAGGACGAAAGTGTCGCGGTCGCGGGCGGCGCCCTCGCGCTGCTCCGCCAGGGCCGCGAGGTTGGTCTCGTTCTCGACGATGACGCGGGCCTGCGGAAGCCGTTCCTGGAGGGCGGCCACCAGGCGGCGGTGCCACGCGGGCAGCCCCGGGGAGTCGCGGAGTTCGCCGCTCGCGGGGTCGATGAGGCCGGGTGCGCCGAGGCCGACGGTGTGCAGGCGGTCGGCCCCGGCCTCCTTCACCACGCGCTCGACCAGGGCCACCGCCTGCTCCACGGCGGGCCCCGTCCCCGCGTCGTCGCCGATCGGCACGGACGCCTCGGCGAGCCCCCGGCCGAGCAGGTCGGACACGACCACGGAGACGCCCTCGGTGCGCACGTCCAGGGCCGCCAGATGGGCCCGGTCGGCGACTATGCCGTACAGCTTCGCGTTCGGCCCCCGGCGCTGCTCCCCCGCCTCGCCGACGACCTCGATCAGACCGGCGGCGGTGAGGCGCTCGACGAGGTCGGCGACCGTCGGCCGGGACAGGCCGGTCAGCTGCTTCAACTGCCCTGCCGTCAGCGGGCCTTCCTGCTGCAACAGCCGCAGGGCGAGCCGGTCGTTGATGGCCCGGGCGGTGCTCGGGGATGCGGGCATGCCGGGAATCCTCCCAGATCGGCGGCGCGGTACGACTCCGCGCCCGATGTCCACCCGATGCCTATCTATCAGGCAGGGTTCCTGATAGTTTACGCGAGGCCGCCGTCGGAGAGCGGGTCGGACACTTACCGGGGAGGGGCCGGAGAATGAGTGGAGTGGTCTACGAGCAACGTGAGGTGAGGCGCGCCCGGTACGCCGTGGCGGCCGTGTTCGCCGTGCACGGCGCCGTCACCGGGTCGTTCGCCACCCGCGTGCCGTGGATCCAGGACCACGCCTCGGTGAGCGCGGGCCAGTTGGGCATCGCCCTCGCCTTCCCCGCGTTCGGCGCGTCCGTGGCGATGCCGCTCGCGGGCAGCGTCAGCCACCGCTTCGGCGCCCGCAACGCCCTGCGCGGACTGATCGCCCTGTGGACCGTGGCGTTGGTGCTGCCGTCCCTCGCCCCGAATCTGCTCACGCTCTGCCTGGCCCTGTTCGTCTACGGGGCGACGGCCGGTATGGCGGACGTCGCGATGAACGCGCTCGGCGTCGAGGTCGAGACCCGTCTGGGCCGGTCGATCATGTCCGGTCTGCACGGCATGTGGAGCGCGGGCGCCCTGATCGGCTCGGCGGCGGGCACCCTCGCCGCACACCTGGGCTCCGACGCCCGGCTCCACCACGCCCTGGCGGCCGCCGTGTTGACCCTCCTCGGCGTGGGCGCGTGTTCGTGGGTGCTGGATCTGCAGCCCGCCGAGGACGAGGAGCCGCCGCCCCGGTTCGCCCTGCCGCCCCGGTCGGCGCTGCTCATCGGCGCGGTCGGCTTCTGCGCGGTCTTCGCGGAGGGCGCGAGCCTGGACTGGTCCGCGGTGTACCTGCGCGACCAGTTGGAGGCCTCCGCCGGTCTCGCGGCCGCCTGCACGACGGGCTTCACGCTCACGATGGCGATCGCCCGGATCGCGGGCGACAGGGTGGTGGACCGGTACGGCTCGGTGCGCACGGTCCGGGTGAGCGGTGTCCTCGCGGTCCTCGGCGGTGCGCTGATCGTCGTGGCGAACCATCCGGCTGTCGCCATGGGCGGCTTCGCGCTGATGGGCCTCGGCATCGCCGTCGTCGTCCCGCTGTGCTTCGCCGCGGCCGGTCGCAGCGGGCCCAACCCGAGCCTGGCCATCGCGGGCGTGGCGACCATCACGTACACCTCGGGTCTGATCGCGCCGAGCGCGATCGGCACGCTGGCGCAGGTGACCAGCCTGGTGGTGTCGTTCGGTCTCGTGACGGTGCTGGCCGGCGGGCTCGCGGTCTTCGCGGGCGTGCTGCGCAGCGGCGACCGGGACCGTCCGAAGATCAGTCGCCCGAGCGCGGAGGTGTCCGACCCGCGGCCCTGAACCGTCGCTCGACAGCGCGGCCGGCTCGGCGCGGGGGCCCCCTGGGCGGAGGCTCACCTTCCCCTTCGCCCGACAATGGTGACCCGTAAGCCCGACCGCACGACGAAAGCGACACCCCACCATGGATCTTGGCGTCCGCTGGAAACTGCACGGCGACGGACGCACTCCGGCCCCCGGAGCCGTGGTCCGCCCCGACGAACGGCTCTCCTGGCCCCGCACGGTCGGGCTCGGCGCCCAGCACGTGGTGGCCATGTTCGGCGCCTCGTTCGTGGCTCCGGTCCTCATGGGCCTGGACCCGAACCTCGCGATCATGATGTCAGGCGTTGCGACCGTGATCTTCCTGCTGGCGACCCGCGGCCGGGTGCCGAGCTACCTGGGCTGTTCGCTCTCGTTCGTCGGCGTCGCGGCGGTCATCCGCGCCCAGGGCGGGACGAGCGCCACCGTGACCGGCGCGGTCCTCGTCGTCGGGGTCGCGCTGTTCCTGGTCGGTGTCGCCGTGCAGCGCTTCGGGGCACGGATCATCCACGCCGCCATGCCGCCGATCGTCACCGGCGCGGTCGTGATGCTGATCGGCTTCAACCTCGCCCCGGTGACGGCCACCACGTACTGGCCGCAGGACCAGTGGACCGCCCTGCTGGTCATGCTGTTCACCGGTCTGGCGGTGGTCTGCCTGCGCGGCTTCTGGTCCCGTGTCGCGATCTTCCTCGGGCTGGTGTTCGGGTATGGCGTCTCCTGGGCGTTCGACCGGATCTTCGGCCGCATCCGCTCGGCGGACGGCAGCGGCAAGGTCACCGATCACTGGCGGCTCGACCTGTCCGGTGTGAGCCACGCCGACTGGATCGGCCTGCCGTCCTTCCACGGGCCGTCCTTCGAGTGGTCCGCGATCCTGGTCGCCCTGCCCGTCGTCATCGCGCTGGTCGCGGAGAACGCCGGGCACGTCAAGGCGGTCGGCGAGATGACCGGCGACCCGCTCGACGACAAGCTCGGTACGGCGATCTCGGCCGACGGCATCGGCTCCGTGCTGTCCACCGCGGTGGGCGGCCCGCCCAACACGACGTACTCCGAGAACATCGGCGTGATGGCCGCGACCCGCGTCTACTCGACGGCCGCGTACTGGGCCGCCGCGGGCTTCGCCCTGCTCTTCGGCCTCTGCCCCAAGTTCGGCGCGGTCGTGGCCGCGATCCCGGGCGGTGTCCTCGGCGGCATCACCGTCATCCTGTACGGCATGATCGGCCTGCTCGGCGCCCAGATCTGGCTCAACGCCGAGGTGGACCTGCGCAATCCGCTGAACCTGGTGCCGGCCGCGGCGGGCATCATCATCGGCGTCGGCAACGTCACCATGAAGTTCACCGACACCTTCTCCCTCAGCGGCATCGCCCTGGGCACCCTGGTCGTCATCACCGGCTACCACGCCCTGCGCGCCTTCGCCCCGGCCCACCTCAAGACGCAGCAGCCGCTCCTCGACGAGGGCACCAGCTCCTACGACGACGAGGCTCCGCGCGCCAAGTCGTAGGCGTACGACGGCGAGAACGCGCCCGGCGTTCCCTTGCAGCCGTCCGACTCCCCCGGCAGCTTCACCCACAGGTAGGCGTCGATGCGTACCTGGCCGGTGTTCAGCGTGGGCGCCTGGCCGATCCTCCGCCCGGCCGGGTCGCACCACTCGCCGTCGGCCGGGGCGCCGTTGCCGTTGCGGCTGGTGTCGATGACGGCGCCGAGGCTCGCCGGGCCGCCGAGGGCGTCGAGGACCTGTCGGTCGTAGGCGATCTCGTCGGCCGTGTAGTGGAAGTTGGAGACGTTGCTGAAGATGCCGTCGGAGGAGGCGGGCGAGGCGGCGCCGGCCTGCTTCAGCCAGGCCGCCTGCTGCGCGGGCGCGTTCCAGCCGGAGTGCCCGGCGTCGTAGTAGACCCGCGCCTTCGGGTCGGCGGCCTTCAGGACGCGGCCCGCGCGGGCCAGCGAGGCGAACCGGTCGGCGCGCGGGCCGGCCCCGAGGCACTCGGACTGGGCGACGGAGTCGGGCTCCAGGATGACGACGACCTCGCCGGAGCCCAGCCCGGCGGCGAAGGCGTCGATCCAGCGGTCGTAGGCGTCCAGGTCCGGCGCCCCGCCCTGGGAGGCGCCGCCGCAGTCACGGCCCGGGATCGCGTACGCGACGACGACGGGCACCCGGCCCTGGACCGAACCGGCCGCGGTGACCGCGCGGATCCGTGCGGTGATGGTCGCGGGCGAGAAGTCGGCGAACCACACCGCCGCCGGCCGGTCCGCGATGAGGGACCTGATGACCTCGCGGCGCGGGTCGTCGGGATGGGCGCCGACCCAGTCGAGGACCTGGGAGGCGGGATGGCGGTACAGAGGCGGGGAGACAGCGGCGGACCGTGCCTCCGTCCTGGTCGCGGTGGCCGACGGCGTGGCGCTCGCCCTCTTCGTCGTGTGCGAACGCGAGACGGAGGGCGACGGAGAGACGGTGGGCGAGGTCGAGGGTGACGCCGACGGCGGGACCGGGAACGACTCCGGGCGCGCCGAGCGACTCACGGTCACGTCCGGCGCGGCCTGGTCGGACCCGCGCCCGTCGTCGAGCGCGGACAGCGTCCCGGTCACGGTGGCGACCGCGACCACGACCGACGACGCCGCGACCATCGCGCCGCGCCGGACGGCACGCCTGCGTTCGGCTCGGCGTGCGGCAAGACGCTGGGCACGTAAGCCTGACACGGTGGTGATCCCCTCCCCCACGGCGGGCGCGTTCCCCCGTTCTGGGGAAGCGTCGGGCCCGCCGGCACCCGGATCAGCGTAGGGCTGCGACCCTGCCGTCATGCCGCAATCGGAACAGTTCACCCCATGCGTGGACTCGGTGGACACCGTCGTGTCCCGCATGCGCGCCCTGGCCGCCGGCCTGCCCGAGCGGGACGGGATCGCGGTCTTCAACCGCGTCTACCTCGCCGTGACCGAGGAGGTCGACCGGCACATCGACGCGGGCCGCTTCGACAGCGCCCGGGCCGCGATCGCGCTGGACGTACGGTTCGCGGAGCGGTACCTCGCGGCCGTCGACGCGGTGGCGAACGAGCGTCGCCCACCGGCCTGTTGGCGGCCCCTGTTCCAGTTCCGTCGTCACCCCGGGGTACGACCGCTGCAGTTCGCCATGGCGGGCATCAACGCGCACATCGGGCACGACCTGGCGCTCGCCGTCGTGGACGCCTGTCGTACGTTGGACTGCGAACCCGCCGACCTGGAGGACGAGTTCGACCGCGTGGGCGATCTCCTCGTCTCGCTGGAGGAGCGCATCCGCGAAGATCTGATGCCGGGCCCCGACCTCCTCCAGATCGCCGACCCGCTCACCCATCTGCTCGGCTCGTGGAGCCTGGAGCGTGCCCGGGACGCCACCTGGGCGGCGGCGCGAGCACTGTGGGCGCTGCGCCGACTGCCCGACCTCGCCGCGGACTTCACCGATCGCCTCGACGCGGCGGTCGGTTTCGCGGGACGCATGCTGCTCACGCCACTGCCCGACTGATCCACCCGACGGGTGGCCGATTCCAGCGCATGACCGCTCGAACTACTGGATGAAAGTTGTACGTTCGACAGGAAGTGACCATCTGTCGAAGGAGCGGTGGGCATGGCGACCAGACTGGGACTCGGCCTCCCTCAGAACAAGCAGTACGACCTCGGACGCGACGTGCCCGACGTGGCGCGCGCCGCCGAGCGCATCGGCTACGAGAGCCTCTGGGTGTACGAGCGCGCCCTGTTCCCGGAGCCCGCCACCCAGGGCCTGTACGGCATCGAGGGCCTGCCCTGGCCGGACGCCTACCGCGGTGTGGCCGAGCCCCTGGTCACCCTCACGCTCGCCGCCGCGGCCACCGAGCGGGCCCGGCTGGGCACGAGCGTGCTGGTCGCCCCGCTGCACGTACCGTTCCAGCTCGCCAAGGCCCTGGCGACCCTGGACGCGGCGAGCGGCGGCCGCGTGGTCGCGGGCCTCGGCACCGGCTGGTCACTCGACGAGTACGCGGCCGCCTCCGTACGGCCCTTCGAGGAGCGCGGCCAGGCCCTGGACGAGCTGATCGAGGTGTGCCGAGCCGTCTGGGGCCCGGACCCCGTGTCGTACGACGGGCACGTCACGAGGATCGCGTCGGCCGTCGTCGGGCCGAAGCCCGCCCGGCCGATCCCGATCCTGCTGGCGGCGAGCTCACCGAAGGCCCGGCGCCGGCTGGTCGACAGCGCCGACGGCTGGATGCCGGTGGGCATGGGCGCCGAGGCGCTCGCCAAGCAGTGGAAGCGGCTCCAGGACCTGGCCGCCGAGCGCGGACGCACGGAGCCGATCCAGACGGTCCTGCGCGCCAACCCGCACTACCTGGCCGGGGGTTACGACGGCTCCGACCGTCAGCCCTTCCAGGGCGGCGTCGACCAGATCGTCGAGGACCTGGCCGCACACGCCGAGGTCGGCCTCGACGAGATCCTGATCGACCTCCAGGGCTCCACCCGCGACGCCCAGGAACTCAAGGACGTCGCCGCCGAGGTGTTCGAGAAGGCACGCGCGGCCGGGATCTAGGTGTGCCGGGCGTCGCGAGCCGGTGAACCTTTCCGGTCACAGCACTGGGACCTGTCGTTCGGATCACGCCGCAGACGCGGGGTCCAGCACGCGCTCCCCCGCGCTCGGCTTCGCTCGCGCCTCTTTGGGATTCAGTCCTCGGGGAGCTCGACCGGTGCGATCTCGTCGTACACGTCGCCCGGGCCCGGATTGGTCGAGTCGGTCGTTCCGCCGAGGTGGTGCATGACGCCCCAGACCGCGTTCAGCGCGGTCTGGATCGCGCCCTCGGCCCAGCCCGCCGTCCAGGAGATGTCGTCGCCGGCGAGGAAGATGCCCCGCTTGTCCTCGGGCAGCCGGTCCTGCATGAAGTGGGTGAACAGGCGCCGCTGGTAGCGGTAGTGGCCGGGCAGGTTGGCCTTGAACGCGCCCATGAAGTAGGGCTCGTTCTCCCAGGAGACCGTCACCGGGTTGCCGATGATGTGCTTCCTGATGTCGACCTTCGGATAGATCTCCCCGAGCGACTTCAGCATGACCTCCATCCGCTCGTTCGCGGACAGCGGCAGCCACTTCAGGCTGTCGTCGCACCAGGTGTAGGAGAGGCAGATGACGGCAGGCTTGTCCGGACCGTCGTCGAGGAGGTAAGTACCGCGCGTCATACGGTCGGTCAGCGTCATCGACATGACGTCCCGGCCGGTCGGAATCCCCTGGTCGTCGACGGCCTTGTCGAGCCAGAAGGGTCGGTCGACGGGCACGAAGAGCTTGCTGGACTCCATGTAGTGCGTGCGCTCGATCGCCGTCCAGTGGTCGATAGGGAAGAGCGAGTCGTCGCAGGCGATCTTCGACAGCAGCATCCAGGACTGGGCGGTGAAGATCGCCGCCTGGTAGGTGCGGATGTCACCGTTCGCGTCCGTCACCGTGATCCGGTTGCCGGTGGTGCGGTGCAGCCGGGTCACCGCGGGGCGCGGCTCGCCGCCCTCGTGCAGACTCGCCAGCGAGGTGCCCTGGGCCCAGTGCACGATCTTCTCCGGCTCGCGCTCCCACAGGCGCAGCGGGAGCTGCTGTGAGCCGCCGACGATGCCGCGGTGGTGGTCGTCCGCCTCGGTGTAGACGACCCGGAGGATCTCCAGGATGGAGTTGGGGAAGTCGGTGTCCCAGCCGCCCGTGCCGAAGCCGACCTGGCCGAAGATCTCGCGGTGCCGGAAGGACTTGAAGGCCTCGGAGTCGCAGAGGAAGCCGTAGAAGGTCTGGTTGTCGAGCTTCTCGACGAGCCTGGACCAGATCTCGCGGATGCGCGGCACGTCCCGTTCGCGCAGGGCGCGGTTCATGTCGGAGAAGTCGGCCCCCTCTTCGAGGCACCGGTTCCAGGCCTCGGCGACATCGCGGTAGACCTGCGGGAGATCGTCGATCGTCTCGGCGTAGTGCGACTCGCCCTTGAGGTCGACGACCGTCGAAGGGGTCCCCTCCGCGAGGGGGTTGGGGAACGGGCGGGTCTCCAGACCCACCAGGTCGATGTAGTGCTGGAGCGCCGTGGAGGACGGCGGGAAGCGCATCGCGCCCATCTCGGCGGTCAGCGACGGGTCGCAGCCGTCGAAGCCGACGGTGCGCAGCCGGCCGCCGATCCGGTCGGCCTCGTAGACGACGGGCTTGAGGCCCATCTTCATCAGCTCGTAGGCGGCCACGATGCCGGACAGGCCGCCGCCGATGACCGCGACCTCGGTGCCGTGCCCGGTGGCCGGTATCTGGCCGAGCCCCGCCGGGTGGGCGAGGAAGTCGTCGTACGCGTACGGGAAGTCCGGGCCGAACATGGTGATCGGCGGCTGCTGCTCGTCTGCGTGCTCGACGGCGTTGGGCACCGTGGACGTCATGGGGTACGGACTCCTTGCGCGAAGAGAACTCAGGGGGAAGTGCGGGGAGAAGCTCAGGGGGTCAGACCAGGGCCCCGTAGAGGCCGGGGCGGCGGTCCTTCAGATACGGGTTCGCCTCGCGGGAGGCCGCCAGGAACGCGGGGTCGGCGTCGGCGAACACCAGCTCCTCACCGCGACCGGCGCGGGCGCGGGCGACTCCATCGGGGCCGGCCAGCGTGGAGAGCCCGACGAACTCGAACTCCCCTTCCGCGCCGACCCGGTTGACGTAGGCGACGTACATCTGGTTCTCGAAGGCGCGCACCGGGATCATCGACTCGGCGACGAACTGGAAGGGGTGCATCTGCGCCGTCGGCACCACCAGGAAGTCCGTGCCGGCGAGGGCGTGGGCGCGGACGTTCTCCGGGAACTCGACGTCGTAGCAGATCATCAGGCCGACGGTGATGCCGTCCAGTTCGGCCTGGACGACCGGCTGGTCGCCCGGGACGAAGTGATCGCGCTCGAAGCAGCCGAAGAGGTGGGTCTTGCGGTAGTTGGCGAGCCGGGTGCCGTCGGCGGAAATGAGCTGGGCGGAGTTGTAGACCACGTCGGAGGAGCGCTCCGGGTACCCGTACGCGATCGCCAGCCCGTGCCGGGAGGTGATCTCGGCGATCGCGTCCGCGGAGTCGCCGTCCGCGGGTTCGGCGAGGCGGGCGATGTCGTCGCCGATCGCGTACCCGGTGAGGAACATCTCCGGCGCCACGACCAGCCCGGCTCCCGCGGCGGCGGCGCGGCCGGCGGCCTCGTCGAGGACCCTGAGGTTCTCGACGACCGAGCCGGGACGGCCGGAGCTCTGGAGCAGGGCGGTGCGCATGCGTGACCTCACCGGGGCGAAAGGGTGGTTGTGGGGGCCATGTAGACGGTACGGGCGACGGACTCGGGCGGACAAGAAGGAGCCGTTGCGCGCCGGTGAGCTGATCGTTGCGTCGCGGGGCGCGTCGGCGGCGATTCGTTGCGTGCCGCCCACCGGGCCACGCACCACCCATGGGCCGGGCCGGAAATCCCCGTGCGGAACCCCGTATTCGGTTGACAGGCTGGGATCATGAACGCTCAGGACTGGATCACCACCCCCCTCACCGCCGACCTGCTGCGCGGCGCCCTCGACCTGGAACGCACCGAGCACGGCGTGCTGCCGCACCGGCTGCCCGCCTGGGCGCGCGCCCAGTACTTCGACGGTCAGCTGGCCGGGGCGGAGGCCCAGCCCTCGGGCGTGCGGCTGGTGTTCCGCACCCGGGCGACCGCGGTCGAACTGGACACGCTCCGCACCAAACTGGCCTACGAGGGCGCCCCGCCCCGCCCGGACGGCGTGTACGACCTGCTCGTCGACGGCCGTCTCACCGCCCAGGCGAACGCGACCGGCGGCAACGTCCGCCTGGTGGACATGACCGACGGGTCGGCGCAGACACGGCCCGGCCCGGTCGGCACGGTCCGTTTCACCGGTCTGCCGGACGGTGAGAAGGACGTCGAGATCTGGCTGCCGTACAACGAGGCGACCGAGCTCGTCGCCCTGCGCACCGACGCCCCCGTCGAGCCCGCCTCGGCGGACGGCCGCCGGGTGTGGCTGCACCACGGCAGTTCGATCAGTCACGGCTCGAACGCGGCGAGCCCCACCACGATCTGGCCCGCGCTGGCCGCCTCGCTCGGCGGCGTGGAACTGACCAACCTCGGCTTCGGCGGCGGCGCCCTGCTCGACCCGTTCACCGCCCGCGCCATCCGTGACACGCCCGCGGACCTGATCAGCCTCAAGATCGGCATCAACCTGGTCAACCTCGACGTGATGCGCCTGCGGGCCTTCAGCCCGGCGGTGCACGGCTTCCTCGACACCATCCGCGAAGGTCACCCCACCACTCCGCTGCTGGTCGTCTCACCGATCTACTGCGCCATCCACGAGGACACTCCCGGCCCGGCCGCCCCGGACTTCAGCAACCTCGGTGAGGGCTTCCTGCAGTTCGTGGCCATGGGCGATCCCGCGGAGCGGGCCGGCGGAAAGCTGACGCTCAACGTCATCCGGGACGAACTCGCCCGCATCGTGAAGCAGCGCGCGATGGACGACCCGAACCTCCACCACCTCGACGGCCGCGACCTCTACGGCGAGGCGGACTTCGCGGAACTGCCGCTGCCCGACCAGCTCCACCCGGACGCCGCCACGCACCGTCGCATCGGCGAACGCTTCGCCGCGCTGGCCTTCGGCTCCGGCGGAGCGTTCAACGCCTGAGACGCGCTCGCCCTCCGGCGACGATCCCCAGCGCCGTGACCACGTACGACACCGCGAACAGTGCGAACGCGGTGCCGTGCGCGGTGCCCGTCGAGACGAGTGCTCCGTAGCCGCCGTACACCGCGACCGTGGCCAGGTCGGTGCCCAGGCCCGCGACGGAGGTCAGCGTGGCCCGGCCGCCGCCCTCGATGCGCTGCTGGAGCCGGGCGTCGGCCAGTACGGTCGCCAGCTGCAAGCCGCCGAAGGCGAGGGCCACGAGGCCGATACCGGCCGGTGTCCGCGCCGCCGCTCCTGCGGCGAGGGCGAGCGCGGAGCCCGTGAGCAGCAGGGCGAGGCCGCCTCGGCCGAGGCGTTCGGCGGTGCCGGCGAGCAGGCTCCCGGTTGTCGCTCCCGCCCAGATCAGCACGAGGAGGTACGGGACCCTCCCGTCCGTGACGCCGGTGTCCCGGACCAGCAACGGTGTGTACTCGTCGAGGGCTCCCCACACCGCGGTGACGGCGGGCACGAGCAGCAGGGCTCCGCGCACGGACCGGTCACGCCGGGCCTCGGCGAGCCCGCCGCGCAGCGTCGCCGCCCAGCCGTCGGCGTCCTCATCGGCGGGGGCGGACGGGTGCGCGGTGGACCGGTGCTCAGGGATCCGGTGCTCAGGGAACCGGGTCGCGGTCAGCGCGGTGAGCAGGCAGGCCAGTACGCTCGCGGCCCCCACGGCGTGGTAGCCGCCCACCGCGAGGACCGGCCCGGCGAGTGCCGTGGCCGCCATCACGCCCAGCTGACCGGCCGCGGCGGCCCGGCCCATGACGCGCGTGTAGCGATCGGCCCCGCCGAGCCGCTCCAGTTCCTCGTAGATCAGCGCCTCCAGCGCGCCGGAGCCGAGCGCTCCCCGTGCGCCCCACAGGACGAAGCCGAGGGCGAAGGCGCCGTACGAGGGGATGAGCACCCACAGCGCGAACCCGACGGCGGTCAACAGCGGCCCCAGCCACAGCAGCAGCCGACGCGAGACGGCATCGGCCCAGGCACCCGAGGGGACCTCCAGCACCATGCCCGTGACCGACCACAGGGTGAAGAGTGAGGAGATCTGCCAGACCGACAGGCCGGTGTCGCTGAAGAGCAGCGCGTACACCGGGTAGAGCAGGACGAAGTCGTCCAGGAACGAGTACGCGTACAGCGTGCGGGTCAGCCGCCGGACGCCGACGGGCCGTGTCTTGGATCAATGTCGCCAGATCATGGGGCCGAGCGTAGACCTGTGTTCCCCCGAGCCGCCAGGGCTTTACGTCGGTGACCCCGACGAGAACCTGCGCAGCAGAGGCGACAGCACCAGGACGGACCTGGTCCGCTCCACGAACGGCTCCCCCGCGATCCGCTCCAGGACCCGCTCGAAGTGCCGCATGTCCGAGGCGAAGACCTGGGCGACCGCGTCCGCGTCACCCGTGACGGTGGACGCGGCCACGACCTCCTGGTAGCGCTCCAGGCCCCGCTGGATGGTCTCCGGCGACGTGTTGCGCCGGCAGTAGATCTCGACGAAGCCCTCCGTCTCCCAGCCGAGGGCCGCGGGATCGACCCGTACGGTGAATCCGGTGATGGCTCCGGTGGCGCGCAGCCTGTCAACGCGCCGTTTCACGGCGGGGGCGGACAGGCCGACGAGCTGCCCGATGTCCGCGTAGGAGCGGCGGGCGTCCTCGGCGAGGGCGTGCACGATGCGTTCGTCGAGATCGTTCAGCACTGCGGGTGGTTCACTTCGCTTCAGGTGTGGCAAGACGGGAACGGCGGTGGCCGTACAGGAAGTAGAACACGAGCCCGAGGGCCATCCAGACTCCGAAGACGACCCAGGTGACGGCCGACAGGCTGCCCATCATCCAGACGCAGAACGCGAAGCCCAGCGCGGGAAGCACCGGCGACAGCGGGACACGGAAGGTGCGGTCCATGTCGGGGCGGGTCCGGCGCAGCACCACGACGGCCACGTTGACCAGCGCGAAGGCGAACAGGGTGCCGATGCTGGTGGCGTCGGCGAGCTGGCCGAGCGGGATCGCCGCGGCCAGGACACCGCAAAAGAGGGAGACGATCAGGGTGTTGGCGCGGGGTGCGCCCGACTTCGGGTGGACCTTGGCGAACACCTTGGGCACGAGCCCGTCCCGGGACATGGCGAACAGGATGCGGGTCTGGCCGTAGAGCACGGTCAGGACGACGCTCGCGATGGCGACGACGGCGCAGAACGCGAGCAGGGTGCCCCAGAAGGTATGCCCGGTGACCTCGCGCATGATCTGGGCGAGCGCTGCCTCGGAGTCGGTGAACCCCTCCCAGGGCTTGGCGCCGACGGCGACGGCGGCGACGAGCACGTAGAGCGCGGTGACGATGACGAGGGAGAGCATGATCGCGCGCGGCAGGTCGCGCTGCGCGTTCTTCGCCTCCTCACCGGCCGTCGAGGCGGCGTCGAAGCCGATGTACGAGAAGAAGAGAGTGGCCGCCGCGGCGCTCACGCCCCCCATGCCGAGCGGCATGAAGTGGTCGTAGTTGCCGGAGCGGAAGCCCTGGACGCCGATGGCGCAGAACAGCACCAGCGCGGCGATCTTCACGACCACCATGATCGTGTTGGCGCGGGCGGACTCACGGGCGCCGCCCAGCAGGAACGCCATCGCGAGCAGGACGACGATCAGCGCGGGCAGGTTGAAGACGCCGCCGTCGCCGGGCGGAGCCGACAGGGCGGCGGGGAGGGTGACGCCGAGGGTCCCGTCGAGCAGTTCGTTGAGGTACTCGCCCCAGCCGACGGCGACGGCGGCCACCGACACGCCGTACTCCAGGACCAGACACCAACCGCAGATCCAGGCGATCAGCTCGCCCATCGTTGCGTACGCATACGAGTAGGAGGAGCCGGCGACGGGGATGGTGCCGGCCAGCTCGGCGTAGGAGAGGGCGGAGAAGAGGGCGGTGAGGCCGGCGATCACGAAGGAGAGCGTGACGGCCGGACCGGCCTTGGGGACGGCCTCGCCGAGGACGACGAAGATGCCCGTACCGAGGGTGGCACCGATGCTGATCATGGTGAGCTGCCACAGCCCCAGGGAGCGCCGCAGGGACCCTCCCTCGCCCTGGCCACCTTCCGCGACCAGGCGTTCCACGGGCTTGCGACGCATCAGGCGCGTGCCGAGGCCCGGGGCCGGGGGCGCTGTCTGGGTGGGGTCCTTCGGGGGTGCGCCTTGGTCGAGCACGCGCTGACTCCTTCGTTGCTGCCTCTTGGGCGACGGGGCCCGACGGCTCCCCCGCGCCAGCAGGAACCCACCGAGCGGGGTCCCCGCCACGCCACGTACAGCGCATGACCCTATGGGCCGGGGCGTTGCCGTCGTAATGCAGCAAGCTTGCACGCCTCCGCAAGATCGTTGCGTTCATCGGAGGCGGGCGTTCATTCGTTGCGCAAGGGCTTTCGTACGTTACGCACGGGCAGCTCAGCGCAGCTCTCTGACGAGGAAGGTGCAGGCGTCGGCGCGCTCGTGCCGTACGCCGTGGGCGTCCAGGTACGCCCAGCGGTCCACGTACGTCACCGTGGGCCGGTAGCCGAGCCGTGCGTACAGAGCGGCCGCGCGCCGGTTGTCGTCGCCCACGCCGAGCCCGATGGCCCCGATACCGCGCTCCCGTGCCAACCGCTCGGCGGCACGCACCAGCGAAGTGCCGACGCCCCGCGAGCGGACCGACTCGGGCCACACCACAAGGCCGTTGATCTCCGGGCAGCCGGGCTGTGCCAGCCGCACCTCGGGCGCCTCGCAGCCGGTCCACCGGACCTCGGCGTGCCCGACGGGTCTGCCGTCGAGCCAGGGGATCAGGTAGGTGCTCTCCCCCGCCTCCTGGCGTGCGAACCGTGCGGCGTGATGGCCGTCGACGCTGGACGACGGCAGGAAGCGCTCCAGTACGGCGATGTCCTCCGCACGGCTGACGGCGATGTCCATACGCCGACCGTAGACGCCCGGCGCGCGAACGGCCCCCGGTTTTTCGGCGGGTGCCGCACGCAACGGAGCCGGGCTCAGGTCCAGCTGGCGTGCAGCGGCTTGCCCTCGGCGTAGCCCGCCGCGCTCTGGATGCCGACGATGGCCTTCTCGGCGAACTCCTCCAGGGAGGCGGCGCCGGCGTAGGTGCAGGAGGAGCGGACGCCCGCGATGATCGAGTCGATCAGGTCCTCGACGCCGGGGCGGGCCGGGTCGAGGAACATGCGGGAGGTGGAGATGCCCTCCTCGAACAGCGCCTTGCGGGCTCGGTCGTACGCCGACTCCTCGGACGTGCGGTTGCGCACCGCGCGCGCGGACGCCATGCCGAAGGACTCCTTGTAGAGCCGCCCGTTCGCGTCCTGCTGGAGGTCGCCCGGCGACTCGTAGGTGCCCGCGAACCAGGATCCGACCATCACGTTGGACGCACCGGCGGCGAGCGCCATCGCCACGTCGCGGGGGTGGCGGACACCGCCGTCGGCCCACACGTGCTTGCCGTACTTCCGGGCCTCGGCAGCGCACTCCAGCACGGCGGAGAACTGCGGCCGGCCGACGCCGGTCATCATGCGGGTCGTGCACATCGCGCCCGGTCCGACGCCCACCTTGATGATGTCGGCACCGGCCTCGACCAGGTCCTTGACACCCTCGGCGGAGACGATGTTGCCCGCGACGACCGGAACCCGGGGGTCGAGGTCGCGCACCAGCTTGATGGCGCTGATCATCGACTCCTGGTGGCCGTGGGCGGTGTCGATGACGAGCGTGTCGACCCCTGCGGCGAGCAGTTCCTCGGCCTTGGCCGCGAAGTCCCCGTTGACGCCGACGGCGGCGGCGACCCGCAGCCTGCCGTCCGCGTCGGTGGCCGGCGTGTACAGCGTGGCACGCAGGGCGCCCCTGCGGGTGAGGATGCCCGCGAGGCGGCCTTCCTTGTCCACGGCGGGGGCGTAGCGGCGGTTGGCGTGGTCCAGCCGGTTGAACGCCTCGCGCGGGTCGATGTCGGCGTCGAGGAGCAGCAGGTCCTTGGACATGACCACTTCGAGCTGGGTGAAGCGGTCGACGCCACTGAGGTCCTGGTCGGTGACGACACCTACGGGCCGCTTGTTCTCGTCCACGACGACACCCGCGTTGTGTGCGCGCTTGGGCAGCAGGGCCAGCGCGTCGGCGACGGTCTGGTGCGGGGCCAGCACGATGGGGGTGTCGAGGACGAGGTGGCGGCTCTTCACCCAGGAGACCACGTCGGTGACGACGTCGTTCGGGATGTCCTGCGGTATGACGACGAGGCCACCGCGCCGGGCCACCGTCTCGGCCATGCGGCGGCCGGCGATCGCGGTCATGTTGGCGACGACCAGCGGGATCGTGGTGCCCGTGCCGTCCGGGGAGGTCAGGTCCACACCCTGCCGCGAACCGACCGCGCTGCGGCTCGGCACCATGAAGACGTCGTCATACGTCAGGTCGTACGCGGGCTGGATGTCATTGAGGAAACGCACGTGCTGCACATCCCAGTCGATCAGAGGTGGCCCCCGGACAGGTCAGCCAGGGGGAAGAGCACGTACTTCATTGTCCCATGTCGGCCGGTACGCGGTCCCCGGTCACATCGTCCAAGCAGGTCAGAGGTCCTTTGGGAGGAACCTCCAAGGGCGAGCCGCGCGGAGGGGCGCCCCGGCACGCCCCTCACCACCGACCGACGAGGGGGCGGCCGTGACCGCCCCCTCGTGACACGCCGTCAGGCGCCGTCCGGGTCCGCCCGGTTGAGCGCGGGCTTCGGCGCCGGCCGGCCCGCCGTCATCAGGTAGTCCGCGGCCGACGTGTCCGTCACGAGGCTGGTGACGAGCCCGGAGCGAAGCACCGCGTCGATCGCGGCCGCCTTGCGCTGCCCGCCCGCGATCGCGACGACCTCGGGGATACGGCGGAGCTGGTCGGCCTTGACCGTGATGCACCGCTCGCCCAGGTCCCGTCCCACCCGGCGGCCCTCGTAGTCGAAGAGGTGCGCGGACATCTCGGCGGCGACACCGAGCGAGGCGTAGTGCGCCCGCTCCTCGTCGCTGAGCATGTCGTGCACCGTCGAGATGCCGGGCTCCCAGGAGCCGATGGAGACGCAGGCGACCGTGACCTTGTCGAAGTACTCGAAGGCCCGGGCGATCCCGGTCTGGTGGCGCAGCGCGGCCGCGGTGGCCGCGTCCGGCAGCAGCATCGGCGCGTAGATGGGGTGGGCGTCGCCGCCCGACACCTGCGCGGCGCGGCGCACGGCCTCGACGGAGCCGCGCTCGGCGGTCCCGGCGTCGTACACGCCCGTCAACTGCACCACCGTGCACGGTGGAAGGCGGTCGAGGGCGGCGGCCATGTGGATGGTGGACCGACCCCAGGCGAGCCCGAGCACATCGCCCTCGGTGACGAGTTCGCCGAGCAGGTCGGCGGCCACCTCACCCAGGTTCTCGGGGTCCGGCGACTCCTCGGCATCGGCCGGGGACTCGACCACGACGGCGTGCCTGAGGCCGTAGCGGGCGCGCAGCGCGTCGGAGCGCTCCGCGTCCAGCTCGGCGGGCACGCGGATCTCGATACGCACGAGATCCCGTTCGAGGGCCGTCTCCAGGACCCGGGCCACCTTGAAGCGGCTGACGCCGAACTCCTCCGCGATCTGGATCTTGGACTTCCCCTCGAGGTAGAAGCGGCGGGCCATGGCCGCCGCCTGCACCAGCTCAGCGGGTCCCATCCGCATGGCTGACCGGCCCGCCGACATACCCGACACGGCGATCTCCTCACTGCTGTTCACACTCTGGATTCGCCGTTCATCCTTGCAGATCCGGCGTACTTGATCAGCCCGGATGGGCGCCGTTCATGTTCCTTTGGCCTGCGGTCTGCCCAGTAACCCCTAGGGTCTGTCCGGCGGATCATGCCGGACAGACCCTAGTGTCCGCATGCCCATGACGCCTTGGCGGTGGCCGCCTCAGCCTGGCTGCGTAGTGCACGTACCGCCTCGGCCGGGTCGGACGCCCCGTAGACCGCGGATCCGGCCACGAACACGTCCGCGCCGGCGTCGGCGCAGCGCTCGATGGTGGAGGCCGAGACGCCGCCGTCGACCTGAAGCCACAGTTCGAGCCCGTGCTTGCTGATCAACTCGCGGGTCCGGCGGATCTTCGGAAGCATGATGTCGAGAAAGGCCTGGCCGCCGAAGCCCGGCTCCACCGTCATGATCAGCAGCATGTCGAGTTCGGGCAGCAGGTCCTCGTACGGCTCGATGGGCGTCGCGGGCTTGAGCGCCATGGAGGCACGGGCGCCCTTCGCACGGATCTCCCGGGCGAGTCGTACCGGCGCGGCGGCCGCCTCGACATGGAAGGTGACGGACGAGGCACCCGCCTCGACGTACTGCGGGGCCCAGCGATCGGGGGCCTCGATCATCAGATGGCAGTCCAGCGGAGTGTCCGTCGCACGGGCCAGGGACTCTACGACCGGCACACCGAGCGTGAGGTTCGGGACGAAATGGTTGTCCATGACGTCGACGTGGAGCCAGTCGGCTCCTTCGACCGCCGTCGCCTCGTCCGCGAGACGGGCGAAGTCGGCGGACAGAATGCTGGGGTTGATCTGCGCGGCCATGCCCCAAGCGTATGCGCTGCGCTGTGCTGGGGCGGTGGGGCCCCCAGGGCTTGCGGCTCCTTTCCACTGCGGGGTGCGTCTGGCTGGTCGCGCCGACGCGGCTCAGCCGCACATGTCACGGCCCAGCGCCCCGTCAGGGCGCTGATGCGGGGGTGCTCATGACCGGGAAGCCAGGAGTCGCGCATCTCGTCTGTGGACGGCGGGCCAAGTGGCTGGTGCTGGGGCTGTGGGTGGTGGTGCTGTTCCTGACGGCGCCGTTCGCCACGAAGCTCACCGACGCACAGGACAACGACGCGGCCTCGTGGCTGCCGGGGTCCGCCGAGTCCACCCAGGTCCTGGAGCTGTCGAAGGACTTCCGCCCCGAGCAGATCCCCGCGGTCGTCGTGTATGCCCGGGACAGTGGGCTCACCGCACAGGACCGCGCGCAGATCACCGAGGACGCGGCACAGCTGAGGCAGCTGCGCGACCACGGCATCCGGGGCGCGGAGACCCGTGGGCCCGTCTACGACCGGCCGACCGATCCCCGGGCGGCGGAGCTCCTCGTACCGATCACGATGGACGAGAAGGGCTGGGAGCGGATCAGGCCCGCAGTCGACTCCATCCGGGATGTCACGGGCGACAGCCATGGTGGCCTGGCCGTGCACATCACCGGCCCCGGCGGCACGTCCGCGGACTTCGCCAAGGCGTTCGAGGGGATCGACTCGACGCTGCTGGTCTCGGCGATGACGGTCGTCATCGTCATGCTGCTGATCACCTACCGCAGTCCGACCCTTCTGCTGGTCCCGCTGCTCTCCGTGGTCGCCGCCCTGTTCACCGCGCAGGCACTGATCTACTTCCTGGCCGAGCACGCGGGCCTGACGGTCAACGGCCAGAGCGCCGGCATCCTCACGGTGCTCGTCTTCGGCGCGGGCACGGACTACGCGCTGCTGCTGGTAGCCCGCTACCGGGAGGAGCTGCGCCGTCACGAGGACCGGCACGAGGCGATGGCGCTGGCCCTGCACCGGGCGGGCCCCGCGGTCCTCGCCTCGGGTGCGACGGTCGTGGTGAGCATGCTGGTGCTGCTGGCCGCCGAGATGAACTCCACGCGGGGCCTCGGCCCGGTGGCGGCCATCGGCGTGGCGGTCGCCCTGCTGGCGATGATGACCCTGTTCCCGGCCCTGCTGGTCATCTTCGGCCGCTGGATCTTCTGGCCGGTGACCCCGCATCTCGGCACACCCGATCCCACCGAGCGCGGCGTCTGGGCCCGCATGGGCCGCCGTATCGCACAACGCCCCCGCATGACCTGGGCGGTGACGGCACTGGTGCTGGCGGTCTGCTCCCTCGGCCTGATCCAGCTGCGCGCCGAGGGCATCGGCAACGCGGACGCGTTCACCGGGAAACCGGACTCGATCACCGGTCAGGAGGTGTCGGCGCGGTACTTCCCGGCGGGCAGCGGCGACCCGCTGGTCATCGTCTCCGACCAGGCCCAGGCCCAACAGGTGGGCCGCGCGGTCGCCGAGACCCCCGGGGTCGTGCCGACCTCGCTGGGCCTGCCGCCGGGCACGAAACCGTTCAATGAGGGCAAGGTGCTGTTCGAGGCCACGATGACCGCCCCGTCGGACAGCGAGGCGGCGAAGCAGACCGTCGAGCGGGTCCGTGACGCCGTGCACGCGGTGCCGGACGCCGACGCGCAGGTGGGCGGCGGCACGGCGGCCCTGCTGGACATGGACAAGGCGACCACGCACGACAACATCCTGATCATCCCGCTGGTCCTGGCGGTGGTCCTGCTGATCCTGGGCGCCCTGCTGCGCGCCGTGATCGCCCCGCTGCTGCTGGTCGGGACGGTGATCCTGTCCTTCGCGGCGGCGCTGGGGCTCAGCGCGTTGGCGTTCCGGTACGTGTTCGACTACGCGGGCGAGTCGACGGACTTCCCGCTGTTCGTCTTCGTCTTCCTCGTGGCTCTGGGCATCGACTACAACATCTTCCTCACCACCCGTATCCGCGAGGAGGCGGGCCGTCAGGGCACCCGCCCCGGCGTGGTGACGGGCCTGGCGGCCACCGGCGCGGTCATCACCTCCG
Source organism: Streptomyces sp. NPDC043427 (assembly GCF_056436655.1). Lineage (NCBI taxonomy): Bacteria > Bacillati > Actinomycetota > Actinomycetes > Kitasatosporales > Streptomycetaceae > Streptomyces > Streptomyces sp. NPDC043427. The sequence continues at coordinate 95,468 of NZ_JBWKCC010000035.1, forward strand.
CCGGCCTGGTGCTGGCGGGCACCTTCGCCGCCCTGGGCACACTCCCCATGGTCGCCTTCGCGGAGATCGGCTTCGCGGTCGCGCTCGGCGTCCTCCTGGACACCCTCGTCGTACGGTCGGTCCTGGTCACGTCGCTCTTCCTGGACATCGGCCCGAAGGTGTGGTGGCCGCACCGACTGGCCCGAGAGGACGGCGGCACGAGCGCGGGTGCCCTGGCGGAGGAACGGGTCGGCCGGCACGCGTAGGCGCCCCGCCCGTCAGACCAGGTCGGCGAACTGGTTTTCGACGGCTCGGTACCCCGTGCGGAGCGCCTCCTGGAGCACGGCGCCGTCCGTCTCCAGGCGGCTGACGAGGGGAGCCGTGGCGTCCGGGCGGACGGACAGCACGGCGGGGTCCGTGGGCACCGCGTCGGCGTCCACGTCGTACGCGGCCAGCGTCCGGTCGTCGTCGGCGAGTCGCGCGGCCCGGCTAAGGAACGCCGCACGCAGCTCATCGGTGTGCCGCCGGAAGGCGATCGCGGCGACGAGCCGGGAGCCCGGCGACGGCACGACCCTGGCGACCGCGTCCGCGCCCGGAGGCCTGCTGCGCAGGACGAGGACATGCGTCGCGCCGTCCCGCAGTGCCTGGCGGAAGGGGATCGACTCGGCCAGTCCGGCGTCGTAGAAGCGGCGCCCGCCGACCGTGACCGGCCGGCCCGCCAGCACGGGGAGCGCGGCACTGGCGCGCAGCGCCATCCGGAGCGCCGACTCGTCCGTCAACTCACCGCGCAGATCGACCGGTTCGCCGGTCTCGAGATCCGTGGCCAGCGGATGCATCTCGATCGGGGCGGCCAGCACCGAGGCATAGTCGAGAGGGAACTCACGGATGTAGACGTCCTCGATCAGCGTCTCGATGTCGACCATCGGGCGTCCGCGCAGCAGGTTGCGTTTGCGGATCAGGACGCTGGCGAAGCGTGGGTCGGCCCAGCCGCGCAGCCCCTGCGGCCGTGAACTGACCAGCCAGGCCGCCGAGATGGCCCCCGCCGAGGCTCCGTACACCGCGTCGAAGGCGTCCAGCAGCCCCTTCTCGTACAGGGCGAGCGCCATCCCGGCCGACACGGTGCCGCGCATCCCCCCGCCCTCGATGGCCAGCACGACCCGGTGTCCGTCCGTCCGCGCCCCGGGTCGGCTGCCCGCCGCCACCCGGTCGGCGAGCACCTTGGTCAACCGGTGCGGCGCCAGGACCTCCGGGGACTGCTCGGTCGTCACGTATCGTCTCCTACGGTGAGCATCGGCATGGCGCAAGGAAGGTTGCCAGGCCCGCTCCACCGGTCACAGGTGCCGCCACGCCAAAGACTCACCGGATCCCGCCAGAGGAACCCCCGGGAGACGATCAGCCGGTCCTGCGAATGACCGCCAGGTACATCGCGTCCGTCCCGTGCAGATGCGGCCACAGCTGCACGTCGGGCCCCTCGCCGAGAGCCGGGACGTCCGGCAGCAGCGGGCGGGCGTCGACGAGTTCGGTGTGCGGGAACTGCTTGAGGACGTCGGCGACGACGGCCCGGGTCTCGGCGAGGTGGGGCGAGCAGGTGGCGTATCCGACGACGCCACCCACCCGTACGGACTCCAGCGCCGTCCGCAACAGACCGCGCTGCAGCGGCGCGAACCCTTCGAGGTCCTCCGGCCGGCGCCGCCACCGCGCCTCGGGGCGCCGCCGCAGTGCGCCGAGGCCGGTGCAGGGCACGTCCATCAGAACGCGGTCGAAGCTGCCGGCCCGCCACGGCGGCCGGGTCCCGTCGGCGGCGATCACCTGGTACGGCCCGGGGTTCCCGTCGAGTGCCCTGGCGACGAGCCCGGCCCGGTGCGGCTGTTTCTCGGAGGCGAGCAGCACGGCCCCGCGCTCGGCGGCGAGCGCGGCGAGCAGCGCCGCCTTCCCGCCGGGCCCGGCGCACCCGTCGAGCCACTTCTGGTCCGGCCCCTCCAAGGGCGCGTTGGCCAGTGCCAGCGCGACGAGCTGACTGCCCTCGTCCTGCACGCCGGCCCGCCCGTCCCGCACGGCCTCGATGGCGCCGGGCTCACCGCCCTCGGTGAGCCGCACGGCGTACGGCGACCAGCGCCCCGGTACGGCGGCCTCCTCCCGGAGCAGTTCCTCGGTCGTGGCCCGCCCCGGCCGGGCGACGAGGGTGACCTCGGGCCGCTCGTTGTCGGCCTCCAGCAGGTCCTCGATCCCGGCCCGCCCGCCGCCCAGCGAGTCCCACAGCGCGGAGACGACCCAGCGCGGATGCGAGTGGACGACGGCGAGATGGTCCTCGGGGTCTTCCTCATAGGACGGCGCGACGAGCTCCAGCCAGCCGTCGAGATCGTGCTGCGCGACCTTCCGCAGCACGGCGTTGACGAACTTGGCCCGCCCGTCGCCGAGCACGACCCGCGCCAGCTCGACGGACGCGGACACGGCGGCGTGCGTCGGGATGCGCGTCCCGAGCAGCTGGTGCACACCCAGGCTCAGCACGTCCAGCACCGGCGGATCCACGTCCTTCAACGGCCGGTCGACACAGGCGGCGATGACGGCGTCGTACGTCCCCTGCCACCGCAGCGTCCCGTACACCAACTCGGTGGCGAGGGCCGCGTCCCGCCCGTCGAACTTCTCGGGGCCCTCCTTCTCCCGCGCCTTGCGCAGCAGCGGCGGCAGTACGAGGTTGGCGTACGCGTCCCGCTCGTCCACAGCCCGCAGCGCCTCGAAGGCGAGCATGCGGACGGGGTCCTTCTGGGGCCGACGGTAGGGCTTACGGGGTCGACGGGAGGTGTCGCTCACGAAAAAGGTGCTCCGGATTGCTGGATGAGATGTGCACCCAGCGTACGTCGCACCGTCGGCCCCCCGTGCGAGGTGGTCGGACGTGCCGGGTGGTCAGACCCCGAGCCTCTCGCCGTCCGCGATCCTGACCCCGCGCGCCCAGTCCGCCGCCCGCATCGGCTTCTTGCCCTGCGCCTGCACCCACAGCAGCTCGACGGCGTACGAGCCGGTGCCGACGTGGACGCTGTTCTTGCCGACGGCGAGCGCGCCGGACGCGAGGTCGTCGCGCTCCGGAACCGGCTTGACCTGGACGAGCTTGAGCCGCTCGCCCCTGAAGACGGTCCAGGCGCCGGGAGCCGGGGTGCACCCGCGCACCACCCGGTCGACGCGCAGGGCGGGGGCGGCCCAGTCGACGTGGGCGTCCTCGACGGTGATCTTCGGAGCGAGCGTGATGCCCTCGGCCGGCTGCGGTACGGCCTTCAGCGTGCCGTCCTCGATCCCGTCCATGGTCGCCGCGAGCAGCCCCGCACCCGCGAAGGCGAGCCGGGTCAGCAGGTCACCGCTGGTGTCGGTGGGCCGGACCGTCTCGGTCACCGTCCCGTACACGGGCCCGGAGTCGAGTCCCTCCTCGATGAGGAAGGTGGAGGCTCCCGTGATCTCGTCCCCCGCCATCACGGCGTGCTGCACGGGGGCGGCCCCGCGCCAGGCGGGCAGCAGCGAGAAGTGCAGGTTGACCCAGCCGTGGGCGGGCACGTCGAGGGCGATCCTCGGCAGCAGGGCGCCATAGGCGACGACGGGACAGCAGTCGGGCGCGATCTCCCGCAAGCGCTCCAGGAACTCCGGATCCCGCGGCTTGACCGGCTTCAACACCTCGATCCCCGCCTCCTCCGCCCGCTCGGCGACCGGCGAGGCCACCAGTCTCCGCCCCCGCCCGGCCGGCGCGTCGGGCCGCGTCACCACAGCGGCCACCTCATGCCGCCCCGACTCGATCAACGCGTCCAGCGCAGGAACAGCAACCTCAGGAGTACCGGCGAAGACAAGCTTCATGTGCGAGCGGAACCTCTCGGACGGGACGGGTGGATCGACGTACAAGTCTATGGGCGAACCCATCAGCGAAACGAAGGGTCGGCCGCCGACGGTGAGAACGTCCCACAGGATGCGCCCCCTTCTCTGTCCGACGGGAAACGGGCGGTGCGCGGGAGGGAAACACCCCCAAGGGGGCGTACGCATATGCCCATACGCCCCCACAGCGTGACCAGCGGAGCACATCCGCGTTGTCAAGACAGAGTTGACCACCACGGGCCGCCTTCGCCGCCCGACCCTTCCTCTGCAACGCCGGTTCGAGAGGCTTGTTCATGGCCGACCACGCAACCCACGACGCCCAGGCCCGGGCCAGCCTGCACTTGCTGGTGCGGGACATCGAGCGGGTCCGCCGACAGGTGGACGCGCTGCGCACCCTCACCGCCCAACTGGGCAACGTCTACCGCCCGCGCCGCTCCGGTCCCTCCACGGGCTTCGTCGTCTACGGGCGCGCCCCCGCCCCGACGGTCCGTCTCGCCCAGGAACTGCGAGACAGTGTCGAGACCCTGGTCACGGCCGCGGTCGACTTCGACCGCTCGCTCGGCTTCTCGTGGGACGCCGTGGGCTCCGCCCTCGGAGTCACCAAGCAGGCGGTCCACCGCCGCTACGGCGCACGCCGCGCCGCGGCCCAGGCCGCCGCCGAGGCCGAGCGCGCGACGGAGCCGTCGGGCACCCGCACGGTCAGTGTGGGCACCGGCATCCCCGCGCCTACGGTCCCAGCGGCCCGCACCATGCCGACGCAGCCGACGGCGGGCAGCCCGTCCCTGCGCGAAGAGGCCAGGCCGACCGCCTTCCCCGGCCCCCGCAACGGCTGACCCACCCCACCCACCCCACCCGCTCCGCCCTCCCGACAGCCCCGGGAGGGCGTACGCGTCTTGGCCCCACCACACCGAAGGCCCAACCGGCGCCCAGCACCTGAGGCGCCCGCGCCTACCACAAACCCGCCCTCTACCGACACCAACGGCACGACGGCGGACACCACCCGAGACACCCACCCCACCACAAACCCGCCCTCTACCGACACCAACGGCACGACGGCGGACGCCGTCTGAGGCGCCCGCCCCCACCGCAAACCGCCCTCCACACACGCCAACAACACGACCCCTCACCCGATATCAGCCGGATCGATCCGCACCCACACCCGCATCCCGGGCTCTCCCCCACCGCCGCCCCCACCCCGCGCCATCCGAGCCGCCTGCGCGGCCTTCAGCGCGGCCGCGAGGGCCGCACCCCTGCCCGGCGGCACCCGGACCAGCGCCCGCTCCCAGTGCTCCCCGGGAGGCGGCGCCCCCGGCCGCCTCGGCCGCCCTGCCGCGGTGACAGGCAACGGCACGGGTCCCAGGACCTCGGCCTCCGACGGCAGTTCGACCGCACCGAGAAACTCGGCCACGGCCTCCGCCGTCCCCGATACGGCCGCCATCCGCGACACCGGCGGAAAGCCCAGCTCGGCCCGCTCGGCGAGCTCCCGCACCGCATGCCCGACGGGATCCCACCGCACCAGCGCCTGCACGGGCCGCAACGTCGGTTCGGCGACGACGACCACCGTCCCCCCGTCCCCCTGCGGCCGTACGAGCGCGGCGGCCGCGATCCACCGCCGCAGCGCGTCCTCCCCCGCCCGCAGATCGGGCCGCCCGAGCATGGCCCACCCGTCCAGCAGCAGCGCCGCCGCGTACCCGCCCTCGGCGACGGGCTCGGCCCCCGGTGTACTCACGACCAGCGCGGGCGCCCCCGGCACGGTGTCCAGCACATGCTCGCGCCCCGACGTCCGCACCGGAACGGCCGGAAACGCCCGCCCCAGTTCCTCGGCGGTGCGCCGCGCCCCCACGACCTGCGCCCGCAGCCGGAAGGACCCGCACTCGGGACAGTGCCAGCCGCTCTCCTCCCGCCCGCACCACCCACACCACAGGCCACCGCCGCCCGCTGCACCCGCACCGCCCGCGCCCCCCTCGCGCGCCTCCAACGGCCCGGAACAGTGCCGGCAACGGGCCGGCGCCCGGCACTGCGCACAGGCCATGCGCGGCACATATCCCCGCCGGGGCACCTGCACGAGCACCGGGCCGTTGCGCAGCCCGTCCCTGACGGCCTGCCAGGCGAGGGTCGGCAACCGGGCGGCCCGGGCGGCCTCGTCCCGCGCGAGATCCTGGTCCCCCACGGTCCGTACGAGCGGTGCCACGCGCCGCACCTGCTCCCGCGCGGCGACCAACGGCCTGGCCCACCCGCTCTCCACGAGCTGGGCGGCCTCCACGGTGCAGCTCCAACTCCCCAGCAGGAAGGCACACTTGTCCTGGGCGGCCCGAAGCAGCAGCACCTCTCGCGCATGGGGCTGCGGCGCGTGCTGCTCACTGTGGCTGTCGTCCCCGTCGTCCCAGAGCACGACGAGTCCCAGGTCCCGTACCGGCGCGAACATGGCCGCCCGCGTCCCCACGACGGCCCGAACGGACCCGCGCCGCACGGCGAGCCATTCCCGGTACCGCTTCTCCGGCCCGGCGTCGGCGGTCAGCAGCGCATGCCGCCCCTCACCCAGCAAGGACGTCAACGCGGCGTCGACCCGGGCGGCGGCCCGCCCGTCCGGCACCACGACGAGCGCGCCTCGCCCGGAGGCCGACGTGGCCGCGACGGCCCGCGCGATCTCCTCGCTCCACTCGGGCCCGGGCAACGCGTTCCACACGGCCCGCGGGGCGCTCCCTCCGGCCAGCGCCTCGAGGAACACGCCCCCACGCTCGTACCGCCCCCAGGACCCCGCCTCCGGCGCCCCCGGCGGCGGCAACGGCGCGGGCGAGGGCCGCTGCTCGGCCCGCGCGCTGCGCGGCGGCACGGCGAGCTGCAATACGTCGGCCAGACTCCCCGCATACCGATCGGCGACGGCCCGGGCCAGCCCCAGCAGTTCCGGGCTCAGCACGGGCTCGGGCGAGACGACCTGGGCGAGCGCGGCCAGCGGCCCTGAGTAGTCCGACTCGGCGAGCCGCTCGACGAGGAACCCGTCGATGAGCCCGCCGCCCTCACGCCGCCCGTCCCGCACCCGGTGCCGCCCGGCCCCGAACCGCACCCGCACCCGCACCCCGGGTTGCGCCTCGGCGTCCAGCTCCTCCGGAACGGCGTAGTCGAAGTACCGGTCGAGATGCAGCACACCCTTGTCGACCAGCACCCGCGCGACGGGCAGCTCCTTCGCCAACGCGGCCCCCCGCCACGTCCGCGGCTTCGCCCGCGGCGCCTTCGCCTTCCGCACACTCTCCCGAATGAACGCGAGCTGCTCCGGCGGCGCGCCCTCCCCGGCCCCGCCGCCGCCCCCCTGCCCGTTCTCGCTGCTCACGCTTGCATTCTTACCAAACTCCACTGACAGCCAAGAGCGCCCGAAGGCTCCCTGCGTCGACCCTCCAGCCATTTCTGCCGCTCGCCGACGCGACCCCAGAAGCAGCGAGAAGCACCGAGGCCCGGCCTCCAGAAGGAGAACCGGGCCCCGCGAGACATCGCGCCGGGACTTACAGCCCCGCGGCTTCGCGCAGCGCGTCCACGCGGTCCGTGCGCTCCCAGGTGAACTCGGGGAGTTCGCGGCCGAAGTGGCCGTACGCGGCGGTCTGGGCGTAGATCGGGCGGAGGAGGTCGAGGTCGCGGATGATGGCGGCCGGGCGGAGGTCGAAGACCTCGTCGATCGCCTTCTCGATCTTCTCGGTGTCGATCTTGGCGGTGCCGAAGGTCTCGACGAACAGACCGACCGGCTCGGCCTTGCCGATCGCGTAGGCGACCTGGACCTCGCAGCGGGAGGCCAGGCCCGCGGCGACGACGTTCTTCGCGACCCAGCGCATCGCGTAGGCGGCGCTGCGGTCCACCTTCGACGGGTCCTTGCCGGAGAAGGCGCCGCCGCCGTGCCGGGCGAAGCCGCCGTAGGTGTCGATGATGATCTTGCGGCCGGTCAGGCCGGCGTCACCCATCGGGCCGCCGATCTCGAAGCGGCCGGTCGGGTTGACCAGGAGGCGGTAGTTCTCGGTGTCCAGCTTGATGCCCTCGTCCAGGAGCGCCTTCAGCTCCGGCTCCACGACGAACTCGCGGATGTCGGGCGCCAGGAGCGAGTCCAGGTCGATGTCGGAGGCGTGCTGGGAGGAGACGACGACCGTGTCAAGGCGGATCGCCTTGTCGCCGTCGTACTCGATGGTGACCTGCGTCTTGCCGTCGGGGCGCAGGTAGGGGATCGTGCCGTTCTTGCGGACGTCCGACAGGCGCTTCGACAGGCGGTGCGCCAGGAAGATCGGCAGCGGCATCAGCGTGGGCGTCTCGTCCGACGCGTAGCCGAACATCAGTCCCTGGTCGCCGGCGCCCTGGCGGTCCAGCTCGTCCTCGTCGCCCTCGACACGGGACTCGTACGCCGTGTCGACGCCCTGCGCGATGTCCGGTGACTGGGCGCCGATCGACACCGACACGCCGCAGGAGGCGCCGTCGAAGCCCTTCTTGGAGGAGTCGTAGCCGATCTCGAGGATCTTGTCCCGCACGAGCTGGGGGATCGGGGCGTAGGCCTTGGTGGTGACCTCTCCGGCCACGTGCACCAGACCGGTCGTGATCAGGGTCTCGACCGCGACCCGGGAGGTCGGGTCCTCGCGCAGAAGCGCGTCGAGAATGGTGTCACTGATCTGGTCAGCGATCTTGTCGGGGTGACCCTCGGTCACAGACTCCGAAGTGAACAGGCGACGGGACACAACGCTCCCTGGGGTTGCAGCGGCTGCTGGCTGATCATGGGCGGACGGGACGGGAGCTGCGCCCGCCGTCGTCCGCGAACAGTTTATCGGTCGAGCTCGGCCAGGGGCCTCCCTGTCTCGTCTCTCGGAAGTGCTGTGACCTGCGGCACAGGCATTCTGCCCAAGGCCAGCGCCCTTGGCCAGAGGCGCCACGCCCGAATGCGGGGGTTCGGGTGAACTGGGAAACGGGTGAAACCCTCAGTCCAGGCGCCCCACCACAAGATCCCACACCGCGTCGGCCAGGTTCTCCTTGGGGCCGTACGGTACGGCGGTCTCGCTGCCGTCGGCGCCCAGGACGACCGCCTCGTTCTCCTCGGAGCCGAAGGTCTTGCGCTCGCCCACCTCGTTCACCACGAGCAGGTCGCAGCCCTTGCGCGCCAGCTTCGCCCGGCCGTTGGACAGGACGTCGTCGGTCTCGGCGGCGAAGCCGACGACCACCTGTCCGGGGCGGGCGCGGTCGGCCGAGATCTCCGCGAGGATGTCCGGATTCCGTACGAGGACGACGGGATCCGGGTCCTTGCCGTCCTTCTTCTTGATCTTCCCGGCCGCATAGGTCTGCGGGCGGAAGTCGGCGACCGCCGCGGCCATGACGACGGCGTCGGCGTCCGCGGCCGCCTTGAGCACCGCCTCGCGCAGCTGCACGGCCGTGCCGACCGGGACGACGTCGACGCCCGCCGGGTCCGGCAGGTTCGCGTTCGCGGCGATCAGCGTGACGCGGGCGCCGCGCGCGGCGGCCGTACGGGCGAGGGCGTAGCCCTGCTTGCCGGAGGAGCGGTTGCCGAGGAAGCGGACGGGGTCGAGGGGTTCGCGGGTGCCGCCGGCGCTGACGACGACATGCCGCCCGGCGAGGTCCGGCTCGCTCGCGCCGCGGGCGATCACCCGGCGGCAGACCTCGAAGATCTCGGCGGGGTCGGGGAGCCGGCCCTTGCCGGTGTCGACGCCGGTGAGGCGGCCGACGGCCGGTTCGATGACGACGGCGCCCCGGCGGCGCAGCGTCGCCACGTTCTCCTGGGTGGCCGGGTGCTCCCACATCTCGGTGTGCATGGCGGGGGCGAACACGACCGGACAGCGGGCGGTGAGCAGGGTGTTGGTGAGGAGGTCGTCGGCGAGGCCGTGGGCGGCCTTGGCGAGCATGTCGGCGGTCGCGGGCGCGACGACGACGAGGTCGGCGTGCTGGCCGATGCGGACGTGCGGGACCTCGTGGACGTCGTCCCACACCTCGTTCGAGACCGGGTTGCCGGAGAGCGCGGACCACGTGGCGGCGCCGACGAAGTGCAGGGCGGAGGCGGTGGGCACGACCCGTACGTCATGGCCGGACTCCGTGAACCTTCTCAGCAGCTCACAGGCCTTGTAGGCGGCGATTCCGCCGCTGACCCCCAGAACGACCTTGGGCTTGTCCACCGTCTCTCCCCGGCTCGGCAACGTACGGGTCCATCTCACACCACAGGCCCGGCAGTAGCACTGCCGGGCCTGTGGATAAAGTCACACGCGTTGTGAAAGTACTACTGCGCCGGGCCTTCGACGGCCTCGGACGTCAGCAGACCCGCGTTGATCTCGCGCAGGGCGATCGAGAGCGGCTTCTCGTGGACATGGGTGTCGACGAGCGGACCGACGTACTCGAGGAGGCCCTCGCCGAGCTGCGAGTAGTACGCGTTGATCTGGCGGGCCCGCTTGGCCGCGTAGATCACGAGGCTGTACTTCGAGTCGGTGGCCTCGAGGAGCTCGTCGATCGGCGGGTTGATGATGCCCTCGGGCGCGGAGATGGAAGAGGACACGCTCTACCTTCCGATGGATGGGAAAGAATGGTGAAGTGTGACCTTCACGATCACACGACATCCACCAAGGCTAGCAGCTCGCGCGCCACGTCCTCGACGGAGGTGTTGACCAGGGTCACGTCGAACTCCGGCTCGGCCGCCAGCTCGACCTTGGCCGCCTCCAGACGACGCTCGATCACCTCGGGCGGCTCGGTACCCCGTCCGGTGAGTCGGCGCACCAGCTCCTCCCAGGAGGGCGGAGCCAGGAACACCAACTGGGCCTCGGGCATCGTCTCGCGAACCTGCCGAGCACCCTGGAGGTCGATCTCCAGCAGGACGGGTTCCCCCGCCTCCAGCCGCTCCAGCACGGCCCCACGCGGCGTGCCGTAGCGGTTGCCGGCGAACTCGGCCCACTCCAGCAGCTCACCGTTGGCGATCAGCTTGTCCATCTCGTCGTCGGTGACGAAGAAGTAGTGGACTCCGTGCTTCTCACCGGGGCGTGGCTTACGGGTCGTCGTCGACACCGAGAGCCAGACCTCGGGGTGTTTCTTGCGCATATGAGCGACGACCGTGCTCTTGCCGACCCCCGAAGGGCCGGAGAGCACGGTCAGCCGCGGACGTACGCCCGGGGGCTCGGGGGTCGTCCCCCGGAATGTTGCAGCCATACAGCGATTATTCCAGCAATCCCGGAGTGCCCGGGACTCCCTTCCCGGTGGACCCGGGATCAGGAACCGGTGCTGCCGAACTCACGCTCCAGGGAGGCGATCTGGTTGGAACCGAGACCGCGCACACGGCGGCTCTCGGAGATACCGAGTCGCTCCATGATCTGCTTGGCGCGGACCTTGCCCACGCCCGGCAGGGACTCCAGGAGGGCGGAGACCTTCATCTTGCCGATGACGTCGTTCTCCTGGCCCTGCTTGATGACCTCGTGAAGAGAGGCGCCGGAGTGCTTCAGTCGATTCTTGACCTCGGCCCGCTCCCGGCGAGCCGCGGCGGCCTTTTCGAGCGCGGCTGCGCGCTGTTCGGGGGTAAGGGGCGGAAGAGCCACGCCTACGTCACCTCGGATGTCGAACTTGTCGGATACGGACCGGTGAGGAACCTAGTCGCCCCTCACCTGGGGAGCTACGAGCAACACGCTCTGCCCGTTCACTCTCGTCGGAGACTAGCGGGCAAGTCCGCCGGAGTCAGCGAGAACAGCGGAAAAGTCCTGGTCAGCCTCTGTCAGGACAGGATATTTCAGACATACTGCCCTGGATTTGAGGATGTATCCAGCCTCAAGTCGGCCCTGAGGCCCCGCGACGACACCCGCCCGAGGCCTCGAACAGCACCCAAGGACCCTCAGTCGGCCGCCACCGCGGCCCGGATCTCCGCCGCGAAACGGCTCGCGGCGTCACGCAGCGCGACGACGTCGGGACCGTGACGCAACACACCCCGGCTGACGTTCGGCACGACATTGCGCACGGCCGCGCCGAAGACTCCCGGAAGGTCCGCAGGGGTGGCCCCCTGCGCACCGATGCCGGGCGCGAGGAGAGGGGCGTTGATGTCGAGGTCGTACGACGACAGGTCACCGAGCGTGGCGCCGACGACCGCCCCGAAGGAGCCCAGGGGCTCCTCCCCCGCGTTCTCGGCCGCCAGGTGGGCCAGCATCGTCGCACCGACGTTGCGGCCGTCCGCCCGCACCGCGTGCTGGACCTCACCGCCCTCCGGGTTGGAGGTCAGCGCCAGCACGAACAGGCCCGCGCCGCTCTCGCGCGCCAGCGCGACGGCGGGGCTCAGCGAGCCGTAGCCGAGGTAGGGCGAGACGGTGAGGGCGTCCGAGAACAGCGGGGCGTCCTGGTGCAGGAAGGACTCGGCGTACGCGGCCATGGTGGAGCCGATGTCGCCGCGCTTGGCGTCCATCACGACCAGGGCGCCGGCCGCCCGGGCCTCCTGGACCGACTTCTCCAGTACGGCGACGCCGCGCGAGCCGAAGCGCTCGAAGAACGCGCTCTGCGGCTTCAGCACGGCCACGCGGTCGGCCATGGCCTCGACGACGGTGCGGCTGAACCGCTCCAGGCCCGTCACGTCGTCGTTCAGGCCCCACTCGGCGAGGAGGGAGGCGTGCGGGTCGATGCCGACGCACAGCGGACCGCGCTCGTCCATCGCGCGGCGCAGGCGGGCACCGAAGGGTTCCAGAGCGGTCATGCGGCCTTCCCCGTCTTCCGGACGTCCGCGCCGACCGCGTCGGCGAGGGTGGCGTACGGGCTCGTGCGCAGGCGTGCGGCGAGCCCCTTGTGGAGGTCGCGAGCGTAGAACGGCCCCTCGTAGACGAAGGCGCTGTAGCCCTGTACCAGCGTGGCGCCCGCCAGGATGCGCTGCCAGGCGTCCTCGGCGTTCTCGATGCCGCCGACACCGACGAGGGTGATCCGGTCGCCCACGCGCGCGTAGAGGCGGCGCAGCACCTCCAGGGAGCGCGCCTTGAGCGGAGCTCCCGAGAGCCCGCCGACCTCCTTCACCACCGAGGGTTCGGTTTTCAAACCGAGTCCCTCGCGCGCGATGGTGGTGTTCGTGGCGATGATCCCGTCCAGGCCCAGCTCCACCGCCAGGTCGGCGACGGCGTCCACGTCCTCGTCGGCGAGGTCCGGGGCGATCTTCACCAGCAGCGGCACACGACGGGACGGCACCGTACGGTCGGCGGCCTCCCGGACGGCGCTCAGCAGGGGCCGCAGCGCCTCCGTGGCCTGGAGGTTCCGCAGACCCGGCGTGTTCGGCGACGACACGTTCACGACCAGGTAGTCCGCGTACGGCGCGAGCCGCTCGGCCGACTTCACGTAGTCGCCGACGGCCTCCTCCTCGGGTACGACCTTGGTCTTGCCGATGTTGACGCCCACCACGGTCTTGAAGACGGGCGTACGGGAGGCCAGGCGGGCGGCGACGGCCAGCGAGCCCTCGTTGTTGAAGCCCATGCGGTTGATCAGGGCCCGGTCCTTCACGAGCCGGAACAGCCGCTTCTTCGGGTTGCCCGGCTGGGGCTCCCCGGTGACGGTGCCGATCTCGACGTGGTCGAAGCCGAGCATCGACATGCCGTCGATCGCGACGGCGTTCTTGTCGAAGCCGGCGGCGAGCCCGAAGGGGCCGTGCATGCGCAGACCGAAGGCCTCCGTCCGCAGTTCCCTGTAGCGGGGCGCCGACACGGCCGCGACGAAGGTACGCAGCACGGGAATGCGCGCGGCCAGGCGGATCCAGCGGAAGGCCAGGTGGTGGGCCTGCTCGGGGTCCATGCGCCTGAAGATGAGACGGAAGAAAATCGTGTACATGGTGTCCTCAAGAAGAGGGGGACACCGTTTCCGGTGTCCCCCTCGTGGGCTGCTAGTCGCGGGCCGCGGTCAGGTGTTCCGCGTGTTCCTGGAGCGAACGGACGCCCACGTCACCGTGGTTGAGGGCGTCGATGCCCTGGACGGCGGCGGCGAGCGCCTGGACCGTCGTCAGACACGGCACGGACCGCGCCACGGCCGCCGTACGGATCTCGTAGCCGTCGAGACGGCCGCCGGTGCCGTACGGGGTGTTGACGATGAGGTCGACCTCGCCGTCGTGGATGAGCTGGACGATGGTCTTCTCGCCGTTCGGTCCGGTGCCCTCGAACTGCTTCCGCACGACGGTGGCCTTGATGCCGTTGCGCTTGAGGACCTCAGCCGTGCCAGCAGTGGCGAGCAGCTCGAAGCCGTGGGCGACCAGCTCGCGCGCCGGGAAGATCATCGAGCGCTTGTCGCGGTTGGCGACCGAGATGAACGCGCGGCCCTTGGTGGGCAGCGGACCGTAGGCGCCCGCCTGCGACTTGGCGTAGGCCGTGCCGAAGACGGAGTCGATGCCCATGACCTCGCCGGTGGAGCGCATCTCCGGGCCGAGGACGGTGTCGACGCCGCGGCCGGAGGTGTCCCGGAAGCGGGTCCACGGCATCACGGCCTCCTTGACGGAGATCGGCGCGTCCAGCGGCAGTTCGCCTCCGTCGCCGGTCGCCGGGAGGAGCCCCTCGGCGCGCAGTTCGGCGATGGTCGCGCCCAGCGAGATCCGGGCGGCGGCCTTCGCCAGCGGCACCGCGGTCGCCTTCGAGGTGAAGGGGACGGTGCGCGAGGCGCGCGGGTTGGCCTCCAGGACGTAGAGGATGTCGCCGGCCATCGCGAACTGGATGTTGATCAGGCCGCGGACGCCGACGCCCTTGGCGATGGCCTCGGTCGAGGCGCGCAGGCGCTTGATGTCGAAGCCGCCGAGCGTGATCGGGGGCAGGGCGCACGCCGAGTCGCCGGAGTGGATGCCGGCCTCCTCGATGTGCTCCATGACGCCGCCGAGGTAGAGCTCCTGGCCGTCGTAGAGGGCGTCGACGTCGATCTCGATCGCGTCGTCGAGGAAGCGGTCGACGAGGACCGGCCGGGAGGGGCTGATCTCCGTCGACTCGGCGATGTACGACGACAGACGGGTCTCGTCGTAGACGATCTCCATGCCGCGGCCGCCGAGGACGTAGGAGGGTCGTACGAGGACCGGGTAGCCGATCTCGTCGGCGATGGTCTTGGCCTCGGCGAAGGTGGTGGCGGTGCCGTGCTTGGGAGCCGGCAGGCCGGCCTCGGCGAGGACGCGGCCGAAGGCGCCCCGGTCCTCGGCCGCGTGGATGGCCTCGGGCGGGGTGCCGACGACGGGCACGCCGTTGTCCTTGAGGGCCTGTGCCAGGCCCAGCGGGGTCTGGCCGCCGAGCTGCACGACGACACCGGCGATCGGGCCGGCCTGCGCCTCCGCGTGGACGATCTCCAGCACGTCTTCGAGCGTGAGCGGCTCGAAGTACAGGCGGTCGGAGGTGTCGTAGTCGGTGGAGACGGTCTCCGGGTTGCAGTTGACCATCACGGTCTCGTAGCCCGCGTCGCTGAGCGCGAAGGAGGCATGGACGCAGGAATAGTCGAACTCGATGCCCTGGCCGATGCGGTTGGGGCCGGAGCCCAGGATGATGACCGCGGGCTTCTCGCGGGGCGCGACCTCGCTCTCCTCGTCGTAGGAGGAGTAGAAGTACGGCGTCTTCGCGGCGAACTCGGCGGCGCAGGTGTCGACCGTCTTGTAGACCGGGCGGACGCCCAGCGCGTGCCGCACCTCGCGCACGACGTCCTCGCGCAGGTCGCGGATCTCGGCGATCTGCTGGTCGGAGAAGCCGTGCCGCTTGGCCTCGGCGAGCAGCTCGACGTCCAGCCGGTCGGCGGCGGCGAGCTCGTCCGCGACTTCCTTGATCAGGAAGAGCTGGTCGACGAACCAGGGGTCGATCTTCGTGTAGTCGAAGACCTCCTCCGGCGTGGCACCCGCGCGGATGGCCTGCATGACGGTGTTGATCCGGCCGTCGGTGGGCCGCACGGCCTCCGCGAGCAGCTCGTCCTTGTCGCCGGCCTCGCCGACGAACGTGAACTGGCTGCCCTTCTTCTCCAGCGAGCGCAGTGCCTTCTGGAAGGCCTCGGTGAAGTTGCGGCCGATGGCCATGGCCTCGCCGACCGACTTCATGGTGGTGGTGAGCGTGGAGTCGGCGCTCGGGAACTTCTCGAAGGCGAACCGCGGGGCCTTCACGACCACGTAGTCGAGCGTCGGCTCGAAGGAGGCCGGGGTCTCCTGCGTGATGTCGTTCGGGATCTCGTCGAGGGTGTAACCGACGGCGAGCTTCGCCGCGATCTTGGCGATCGGGAAGCCGGTCGCCTTGGACGCGAGGGCCGACGAGCGCGACACGCGCGGGTTCATCTCGATGACGATGACGCGGCCGTCCTCGGGGTTCACCGCGAACTGGATGTTGCAGCCGCCGGTGTCGACACCGACCTCGCGGATCACGGCGATGCCGATGTCGCGCAGGATCTGATACTCGCGGTCGGTCAGCGTCATCGCCGGGGCGACGGTGATCGAGTCGCCGGTGTGCACGCCCATGGGGTCGAAGTTCTCGATGGAGCAGACGACCACGACGTTGTCGTGCTTGTCGCGCATCAGCTCCAGCTCGTACTCCTTCCAGCCGAGGATGGACTCCTCCAGGAGCACCTCGGTGGTCGGCGACAGAGTGAGGCCCTGGCCCGCGATGCGGCGCAGCTCCTCCTCGTCGTGGGCGAAGCCGGAGCCGGCGCCGCCCATGGTGAAGGAGGGGCGGACGACGACGGGGTAGCCGCCGAGCTCCTCGACGCCCTGGAGGACGTCGTCCATGGAGTGGCAGATGACCGAACGGGCGGACTCGCCGTGCCCGATCTTCGCCTTGACCGCGTCGACCACCAGCTTGAACTGGTCGCGGTCCTCGCCCTTGTGGATGGCCTCCACGTTGGCGCCGATGAGCTCGACGCCGTACTTCGCCAGGACGCCGTTCTCGTCCAGCGAGATCGCGGTGTTGAGGGCCGTCTGACCGCCCAGGGTGGGCAGCAGGGCGTCGGGGCGCTCCTTGGCGATGATCTTCTCGACGAACTCCGGGGTGATCGGCTCGACGTAGGTGGCGTCGGCGATCTCCGGGTCGGTCATGATCGTCGCCGGGTTGGAGTTCACGAGGATGACCCGCAGGCCCTCGGACTTCAGGACGCGGCACGCCTGGGTGCCGGAGTAGTCGAACTCGGCGGCCTGGCCGATGACGATCGGGCCGGAGCCGATGACCAGGACGGACTGGATATCGGTGCGCTTAGGCACGCTGGCCCTCCATCAGGACTGTGTTCATCAAAGACGTGAAGCGGTCGAACAGGTAGGCGGCGTCGTGCGGACCGGCGGCCGCTTCGGGGTGGTACTGGACGGAGAAGGCCGGCTGGTCGAGCAGCTGGAGACCCTCCACGACGTTGTCGTTCAGGCAGACGTGCGAGACCTCGACGCGCCCGAACCTGGTCTCGCTGACCTTGTCGAGCGGCGCGTCCACGGCGAATCCGTGGTTGTGCGCGGTGACCTCGACCTTGCCCGTCGTACGGTCCTGGACCGGCTGGTTGATGCCGCGGTGGCCGTACTTCAGCTTGTACGTGCCGAAGCCGAGGGCGCGGCCGAGGATCTGGTTGCCGAAGCAGATGCCGAACAGAGGCGTCTTGCGCTCCAGCACCTCGGTCATCAGCGCGACCGGGCCCTCGGCGGTGGCCGGGTCGCCGGGGCCGTTGGAGAAGAACACGCCGTCGGGGTTCACGGCGTAGACGTCCTCGGCCGACGCGGTGGCCGGCAGCACGTGCACCTCGATGCCGCGCTCGGCCATGCGGTGCGGGGTCATGCCCTTGATGCCGAGGTCGATCGCGGCGACGGTGAACCGCTTCTCGCCGACCGCGGGGACGACGTACGCCTCCTGGGTGGCGACCTCCTCGTAGAGGCTCGCGCCCTTCATGTGCGGCTGGGCCTGCACGCGCGCGAGGAGCTCGGACTCGGCGGCGATGGCCTCGCCCGAGAAGATGCCGGCGCGCATGGAGCCGCGCTCGCGCAGGTGGCGGGTGAGCGCGCGGGTGTCGATACCGGAGATGCCGACGATGTTCTGCGCGATCAGTTCGTCGTCGAGGGAGCGCTTGGCGCGCCAGTTGGAGGGCACACGCGCGGGGTCGCGGACGACGTAGCCGGAGACCCAGATGCGGCGGGACTCGTCGTCCTCGTCGTTCCAGCCGGTGTTGCCGATCTGCGGGGCGGTGGCGACGACGATCTGGCGGTCGTAGGACGGGTCGGTCAGGGTCTCCTGGTAGCCGGTCATGCCGGTGGAGAACACCGCTTCGCCGAAGGTCTCCCCCACGGCCCCGTAGGCGCGGCCGCGGAAGGTCCGGCCGTCCTCCAGGACGAGTACGGCGGGGACCTTCTGGGTTCCCCTGGTGGAGGTCGTCATCGTGCGCCTTCCGTTTCCGTCTGGGTTTCTGTCTGAGGTTCCGTCTTTTTGATCATGGAGTTGATGACCTCGACCCACTCGCTGTGCTCGGCCGCGTGGTCCGAGCGGAAGCCCGAGTCGATCAGCCGCTCGCCGTGCGCCCAGGTCACCAGGAGCAGACCGCCCTCGGTGAGGACCTTGCCGGCGATGCCCTTGCCGAGCACGGCCTCGCGCAGCGCGTCGGCCGGGATGAAGAAGTCGGTCGCCCCGGGGCGTACGACGTTCAGGCCCGCGTCCGTCAGGGTGAGCTCGGCGCGGCTGCGGGTGCCGAGGCCGTGGGCCACGATGCGGTCCAGCCACTGCCCGGCCGTGGTCGAGCCGTGGTAGCGGCCGCTCATCGTGAGCTTCGCCTCACCCGGCTCGTCCGGCGCGGTCGGCAGTTCGGGAAGGTCGCCCTGGAGCGTGCCGCGCCACTTCCAGCCCTCGCGCATCAGCCAGTAGACCAGCGCGACGAAGAGGCCGAGACCGACCACCCAGCCGATCCGCGCGGCCCAGTCGGTCACTTCGGCCGATTTCTGATCGGCCGCGAGCAGTAGTGCAGCAGATGTCACGTCAGCTTCCCGTCGACGAGCGTGGCCTTGCCCCGCAGCCATGTGTGCGTGACACGGCCCGGCAGCTCACGCCCCTCGTACGGGGTGTTGCGGCTGCGCGAGGCGAAGCCCGCGGGGTCCACCTGCCCACGGTATGCCGTGTCGACGAGCGTGAGGTTGGCGGGCTCACCTGCCGAGACGGGACGCCCATGGCCCCTGGCCTGGCCGATCCGGGCGGGCTTGAAGGACATGCGGTCGGCGACCCCGGCCCAGTCGAGGAGCCCGGTTTCGACCATCGTCTCCTGGACCACTGACAGCGCGGTCTCCAGGCCGACCATGCCCATGGCGGCCGCGGCCCACTCGCAGTCCTTGTCCTCGTGCGGGTGCGGGGCGTGGTCGGTGGCGACGATGTCGATGGTTCCGTCGGCGAGCGCCTCGCGCAGGGCGTGCACATCACGCTCGGTGCGCAGCGGCGGGTTGACCTTGTAGACCGGGTTGTACGAGCGGACCAGCTCGTCGGTGAGGAGGAGGTGGTGCGGGGTGACCTCGGCGGTGACGTCGATGCCGCGGGACTTGGCCCAGCGGACGATCTCGACGGAGCCAGCGGTCGACAGGTGGCAGATGTGGACGCGGGAGCCGACGTGCTCGGCCAGCAGGACGTCCCGGGCGATGATCGATTCTTCGGCCACCGCCGGCCAGCCGCCGAGCCCCAGCTCGGCCGAGACGATGCCCTCGTTCATCTGGGCGCCCTCGGTCAGCCGCGGCTCCTGCGCGTGCTGGGCGACGACCCCGCCGAACGCCTTCACGTACTCCAGGGCCCGCCGCATCATCACGGCGTCGTCGACACACTTGCCGTCGTCGGAGAAGACGGTGACGCCGGCCGCCGACTCGTGCATGGCACCCAGCTCGGCGAGCTTCTTGCCCTCCAGGCCGACGGTGACGGCGCCGATGGGCTGCACGTCGCAGTAGCCGTGCTCCTGGCCGAGCCGGTAGACCTGCTCGACGACACCGGCCGTGTCGGCGACCGGGAAGGTGTTGGCCATGGCGAACACGGCGGTGTAGCCACCGGAGGCGGCCGCGCGCGTGCCGGTCAGCACCGTCTCGGAGTCCTCGCGGCCGGGCTCACGCAGGTGGGTGTGCAGGTCGACGAGCCCCGGCAGGAGCACCTTGCCGTCGGCCTCGACGACCTGGACGCCCTCGGCGGGGAGTCCCGTACCGACGGCCTCGATGACCTCGCCGTCGATCAGGACGTCCTGCGGCTCGCCGCCGAGCACCTTCGCACCACGGATCAGGATCTTGCTCATGGGCCTTACTTCTCCTCGGTACGGGTCTGGGTGACGGCGGGCACGTTTTTCGAATCGAACACAGCTCCACCGAGCAGCAGGTACAGGACGGCCATCCGGATGGACACTCCGTTTGCGACCTGCTCGACGACGGTGCAGCGCTCGGAGTCGGCGACCTCCGCGGTGATCTCCATGCCGCGGACCATCGGGCCGGGGTGCATCACAATGGCGTGCTCGGGCATCCGCGCCATGCGGTCGCCGTCGAGGCCGTAGCGGCGGGAGTACTCGCGCTCGGTCGGGAAGAAGGCGGCGTTCATGCGCTCGCGCTGCACGCGCAGCATCATCACCGCGTCCGACTTGGGCAGGGTGGTGTCGAGGTCGTAGGAGACCTCGCAGGGCCAGGTCTCGACGCCGACCGGCACCAGGGTGGGCGGGGCGACGAGGGTGACCTCGGCGCCGAGGGTGTGCAGCAGGTCGACGTTGGAGCGGGCGACCCGGCTGTGCAGGATGTCTCCGACGATCGTGATGCGCTTGCCGGACAGGTCCTGGCCGATCCCGGCGTCCCGGCCGACGAGTCGGCGGCGCATCGTGAAGGCGTCCAGCAGGGCCTGGGTGGGGTGCTGGTGGGTGCCGTCGCCGGCGTTGACGACGGCGGCGTCGATCCACCCGGAGTTCGCCAGGCGGTACGGGGCTCCGGAGGCGCCGTGCCGGATGACGACGGCGTCGACGCCCATGGCCTCCAGCGTCTGGGCGGTGTCCTTCAGGGACTCGCCCTTGGAGACGCTGGAGCCCTTGGCGGAGAAGTTGATGACGTCCGCGGAGAGGCGCTTCTCGGCGGCCTCGAAGGAGATCCGGGTGCGGGTGGAGTCCTCGAAGAAGAGGTTGACGATCGTGCGGCCGCGCAGGGTCGGCAGCTTCTTGATCGGCCGGTCGGCGACCCGGGCCATCTCCTCGGCGGTGTCGAGGATCAGGACGGCGTCGTCGCGGGTGAGGTCGGCGGCCGAGATGAGATGACGCTGCATCTGTCAGGCTCCGTAAGGCAGTTCAGGTTTTCGGGAGATTCCGGGCGCGCGTGGGCAGGCGTGCGACAGCGTCGTACGCCGGAGGGCTACTGCCGCGCGCCCGGAGGGGTCTGTTGCACACCGAGCAGCACGGTGTCGCGACCGTCCTCCTCGGCGAGCTGGACCTTGACCGTCTCCCGCAGCGACGTGGGGAGGTTCTTGCCGACGTAGTCGGCGCGGATGGGCAGTTCGCGGTGGCCGCGGTCGACGAGGACCGCGAGCTGGACCGCGCGGGGGCGCCCGATGTCGTTCAGACCGTCGAGGGCGGCGCGGATGGTGCGGCCGGAGAAGAGCACGTCGTCGACGAGGACGACCAGCTTGCCGTCGATGCCGTCAGCGGGGATATCGGTGCGGGCCAGCGCGCGCGGCGGGCGCATGCGCAGGTCGTCGCGGTACATGGTGATGTCGAGCGAGCCGACCGGGGTCTTGCGGTCGGTGATCTGCTCCAGCTTGGCGGCGAGCCGCTGGGCGAGGAAGACGCCTCGGGTCGGGATGCCGAGGAGCACCACGTCGTCGGCGCCCTTGGCGCGCTCGACGATCTCGTGGGCGATGCGGGTCAGCACCCGCGCGATGTCAGGGCCTTCGAGGACGGGCCTCGCCTCTGACACGTGCGCGTCGTGCTGCGCGTCCTGCTGGTTGTCCTGCTGCTTGTCCATACGAAACGGACCTCCTTCTCCGCCTCACGGGACGGACCTTAAAGGACGTCGGAATTGCGCCATCCACGGTAGCAGGCCGGGACGACACGCCTGATCACCCCCCTGCCGCCCCACTGTCACCCCTTTGGCCCAACCGGTCATCGATACCACGGAAGAGTCGGTGTGGACCATTCGGCTTGACGCAGAAGAATCACGCTGCGTAACCTCACAGTGAGTTACCAGCCGCGCGGCCCAGCCGCGTCGACACAGTGCCGGGGAGCTATATGTCCAGCGAATACGCCAAACAGCTCGGGGCCAAGCTCCGGGCGATCCGCACCCAGCAGGGCCTTTCCCTCCACGGTGTCGAGGAGAAGTCCCAGGGACGCTGGAAGGCGGTCGTGGTCGGTTCGTACGAGCGCGGTGACCGTGCCGTGACCGTACAGCGCCTCGCCGAGTTGGCGGATTTCTACGGGGTCCCGGTACAGGAACTGCTGCCGGGCACCACGCCGGGCGGCGCCGCCGAGCCCCCGCCGAAGCTGGTCCTGGACCTGGAGCGCCTTGCCCACGTCCCGGTCGAGAAGGCGGGCCCGCTGCAGCGCTACGCGGCCACGATCCAGTCCCAGCGCGGTGACTACAACGGCAAGGTCCTCTCGATCCGCCAGGACGACCTGCGCACACTCGCCGTCATCTACGACCAGTCGCCCTCGGTCCTCACCGAGCAGCTGATCAGCTGGGGCGTACTGGACGCGGACGCGCGTCGCGCGGTCTCCCACGAGGAGAGCTGACCCCTTCCGCGGGTTGAGCAGAAACGTGGGGGGGGGGGGGGGGGGGGGGGGGGGGGGGGGGGGGGGGGGGGGGGGGGGGGGGGGGGGGGGGGGGGGGGGGGGGGGGGGGGGGGGGGGGG